>CAIXME010000001.1 GCA_903920425.1 uncultured Pirellula sp.
AACGCCGCAGCGTGGCCGCTCGTCGACCAAGCTCAGAGCTTCGCAGGAAAGAAGACGAGCGACGACGGACGCTATGTTGCTTCCCATGATCGCTTGGTGGTTACGACACCAGCCGAAGGTCGCAGCATCCAGCAACTGTGGACCGAACGCGAGTTTGCGAGCGATTTTGTGCTGAAACTAGAGTTCCGCGCCACTCCAAACGCTGACAGCGGGATTTTCATACGCGGCAAGCAATTGCAATGTCGAGACTATCTGTTGGCTGGTCCCTACAAGAGTTTGCAGCACTACCGTCCACAACAGTGGAATCAGATAGAAATCACGGTAAAAGGAAACGTCGCTCGATGCGTTTGCAACGACGAAGTACTAGAAGAAGCATTTCCGTTGCCACCAACGGGACCTATCGGACTCGAAGGTGATCGCGGGCAAATCGAGTATCGCAACATTCGCATTCGCGTAGGCAATTAACCTTCGCACAAGCAACCATCAGCATGGCAAGTAACGCTTGCCATGCTGGCTTTTGTTGCATGCTGTGTTGTATCGTCGACGTTGTTATACTCTGGCAGTCGCGTGACCGTTTTGCAGAGTCATCTTCACAAGGAAGATGACTCTTCTTGGAAACGTTGGCCTATTGCAAACTAGCGTTGAACGCGAGCCGAGCCACCCTTGGCGAGGGCCTCGACTTCAGGCAGCTTGGCCATCGTTGTGTCTCCTGGGAACGTGGTGAGCAATGCACCGTGTGCCCAGCCCAATCGAAGAGCTTGTTCTGGCTCTTTGCCAGCGAGCATGCCATAGATCAGACCCGATGCGAATCCATCGCCGCCACCGATTCGGTCCACTACATCGAGAGAGCACGTTGGGCTCACGTAACGCTTTCCGTCGTACCACAAAACGGCAGCCCACTCGTGGCGGTTCGTCGAGTGAACTTCGCGGAGTGTCGTAGCAACCATCTTCACGTTCGGGAATTTATCTACCGCTCGTTCGATCATCTTGAAGAAGGAATCTGGATCCAAAGCAGACTTGGACTCGACGTCTTGTCCTTCGATCCCGAGTCCCTTCTGCAGGTCTTCTTCGTTGCCAACCAGCATGTCCACATGCTTGACGATCTTACCGATCATCTCTTGGCCTTTCGCAGCACCACCGATGGTGGCCCATAGTTTGGCGCGATAGTTCAAATCGAAAGACGTTACCGCCCCAGAGGCCTTGGCTGCCTGCATCCCTTCTACGATCAATTCCGAAGTGGTTGGGGAGAGGGCAGCAAAGATCCCGCCGGAATGAAACCAACGAGCGCCTGAGGCAAAAATCGATTTCCAATCAAAGTCACCAGGCTTGAGCATTCCACCCGCTTCGTTTGCTCGGTTGTAGAAAACGACTGGAGGTCGAACGCCATGGCCACGGTCGCTGTAAACCGTTGCGATATTGGGGCCACGTACGCCATCATGTTCAAAGTGCTTGTAAAAAGTCTTAACGCCCATCTCGCGAACGCGACCTTGGACCAATTCCCCGATGCCATTGTTAACCATGGCGGTTGCGACACCCGTCTTGAGTCCAAAGCAATCCGATAGATTGGCCGCAACGTTGTACTCCCCTCCCGAGACGTGGATGTCAAACGACTTGGCTTTTCGGAACGGAATGATTCCTGGATCGAGTCGGTGTACCAGAGCGCCGAGTGCGAGGAAGTCGAGATCACAAGAGTCGGTACGTACGCTGAGCTGAGCCATTATTTCTCCAAAGGGCGAATACGAGTAAGTTGAGGGTGTCTTCCCTAATTTGGGTTCTAGATTGTCGTCGCGGAGAAGCCACCGTCAACGACTAAGTTATGACCAGTAATAAAGGAAGATGCGTCCGAAGAAGCCAAAAAGATAATCGCACCGGCTAATTCGTGAGCGTAGCCAAACCGACCGGACGGGGTGTGATCGATGATTTGCTGGCCTCGCGGAGACAGACTCCCATCCTTGTTGTAGAGCAATGCCTTATTCTGTTCCGCTGGGAAAAAGCCTGGGCTAATGCAGTTCACTCGCACACCGCGCGAGGCCCATTCTCTCGCCAAAAACTGGGTCAAATTGATCACCGCTGCCTTGGCCGCCGAGTAAGCAACCACGCGAGACAACGGAATGATGCCCGACATAGAAGCGATATTAATGATACTGCCGGTGTTGCGAAGAAGCATCGTTTCACCAAAAACTTGGCTAGGGAGTACAGTGCCTCCTACCAAATTGAGATCGAAAACTTTTTTCCACGCATCCATTGGCAGATTGCAAAAATCGTCGCCAGGCTGCAGTGTGGCTTCTGCCTGATTGCCTCCGGCTGCGTTTAGCAAAATGTCAACCGGCCCTAGAGAACGCTCAATCATGTCGCGGGCTTTGATGAGCGAATCTTTGTCCAGCGCGTCTGCCGAATGAAACGTCGCTTCTCCGCCATCGCGTCGAATTTGCTCGGCGCGCTGCATTCCTCTTTCTGCGCTGCGACCCAATATGGCCACACGAGCACCGCTGGCACCTAGCGCGGACGCCATTGCGCCACCTAGGCTACCC
>CAIXME010000002.1 GCA_903920425.1 uncultured Pirellula sp.
GCCATGGTCATGTCCAATGCAAAGCACAGGATCGCTAAGGAAAGAAAACCACAGCGAAACGTTCCAAGCATGTTGATACGAATTGGAACTTTGGACACTGCGATGCCTACAACGTCACTGTTAAAGCCGAAGTGGAAATCGCTTCCTGTGCAAGGTGGAATTGGATTCAAGGAAGAGGACCTTGGTTGGTTAAAGAGCGACGGCCTTGGAAGTCAGGGGGCCACGGCTAAAGCGGATGATGAGGCGGGGATGGTTATCCGATTTTACTCACTTCCTGCTAACTTTCTCTGATTTGAGCCTTCGAGAAAGAATGACAGGGAGTGGGCAAGTGGAATTTCGGCGGGGAACTCTCCATCATAGCAACTCAGCTTGCCTTAGTCATCCTACTCGGTTCGCCGTTGAAACGGCAGGGCTCGTTCAGCCTACCTCTACGTTAGACGTCCCTCACAGTTCCCACCAAGGGAAAAGGAAATGTGATAGAAATTTTTTCCCCCCTTCTCCTCCTCGGGATCCTCGGGAGGAGAAGGAGGAGAAGGGGAGTTAGACTATTGATAGTCGCACAGTTCGTCCGCCCCGTAGTGCAAAAGTTATTAGCCTCCGCTGTTGCCTTTCACGTTCAAAATCCATGGTCAACATCCCGAAAATTGGCTTCAAAAGAAATCCAAAGCAAGCCTTGGATCTTGAAATCATCAAGGTACAGGATCTATTTTCTCGAAGGGACAACCTTCCTTTTAGAATCGATGGGCCTCACCAAGTCTCGTTCTATCATGTGATCTATGTGACCAAGGGAGCAGGAAAACACTTTATCGATTTTCGGCCGTACGAGTTTAGTCGGGGTAGTTTGATCTTTGTTTCCGCCGGCCAAGTACACGCGTTTGACCTCCGTTCTGGAATGGATGGTCATGTGGTACTTTTTACCGAGCGATTTGTGTCTCGAAACGTCGCTCGTGCAGATAAATTGGCCTTGGCTCGCCTTTACAATCCATTCCTTGACGTGCCTGTCATTCATTCGAGTCCTGAGGAGGATCGAGCGTTTGAATCCCTATTCCGCGAACTATCTCTGGAATACATGCATCATGACGACTTCGCCAAAGAAGTGATCCTGAGTCTCCTGTTAAAAGTGATTCTTCTAAAAGCGCAGCGCGTCCAGGGGCCATCTTTGCCTCAGCATGTAAGTCCAGATCACTTTTCCATCTTCGAGGACTTTCGCAAACTGCTTGGAGATTACGTTCGACGAAGTCGCAATGCACAAGAATACGCTGGAATGCTGAACATCTCGTATAAATACCTGAATGAACTATGCAAACGAGTGACAGGGCAAACCGTGAAGGCCTGTATTGATCAATTTTTAGTTGTGGAGCTGAAACGCGAACTCGCTCTCGGTGATGCTTCGGTGAAAGAGTTGTCTCGTTCCTTTGCGTTTGACGAGCCTACCAACTTTATCAAGTTCTTCAGGAAACATGTTGGCATGTCGCCTATGGCATTTCGAGACTCCGTTCGAACGGAAACGTAACCGGTTCGATTTTTACCATTCTTCGGAATACCTTAACCTTGGTATGCGTTTGGTAAGCCACTATCCTGGCAACTCGTTCGAGCCGGTTTTCACAACCAAGGCAGAGAGTCGCAACAGAATAGAACCAACTCGATCCCAAAGTCATAGACGTTGGGAGTCACGCTGTCTGAGGAGATCCAAATGAGTCTTACCAAAGGTCGTCAAGTCATCGAATTGCTCAAGAGTATCGAGACAGGTGATACAGGTCCGATCGCCTTTATCAATCCAAACAAATACATTCAGCACAACCTGGCAGTTGCAGACGGTCTCGCTGGCTTTGGTGAAGTGATTAGTCAGTTGCCAAAGGGTAGTGCCCGCGTAAATACCGTTCGCGTTTTCTCGGATGGAGATTACGTCGTAGCTCATACGGAATACAACTTCTTTGGCCTGAAAGTCGGTTTCGACATTTTTCGATTTGAGGACGGAAAAATTACGGAACACTGGGACAATCTACAAGCAACTGTCGAGAAAACGGCATCGCGCAGGTCGCAAACAGATGGGCCAACGGCGATCGTTGATCTCGATAAGACTGAGGCGAATAAGAATCTAGTAAAGGATTTGGTCAGCAAAGTCTTTCTAGGAGGACAGTTCGAAAAGATCACCGACTACATTTCGGCGTCGCAATACGATCAACACAACCCCTATGTTGCGGACGGTCTGAATGCCCTTTCTCAAGCTGTGCAAGAGATGGCAAAGGCAGGTACACCGATGGTTTATACCCAGAATCATCTCGTTCTAGGCGAAGGCAATTTCGTTCTCGCGGTTTCGGAAGGCATCTTCATGGGAAAGCAAAGCTCCTTCTACGATCTGTTCCGTATCGAAGGTGGCAAAGTGGTGGAGCACTGGGATACGATCGAAGAAATCCCGATGCGTTCAGAATGGAGAAACACGAATGGCAAATTCAACTTTCCCGCAAACATAAATTGAGAAGCGACGAAAATCAGAAGGTGGACAATGTCTTAGGTTGCCCAATTACGGGTGGACAGCGCTTTGACCGCCAGCGAGCTACCCATATCTTGTTCGTTCATTTTTGGTGGCGATGAATGATCATCATATAGGCATTGCAAGCGTCTTCGAACGCGATTCGCTCTCTCGGACGTTTCGTTGCTATTGCTGTTTTTTTATTCGCCATCCGTCGCACGCTCCCCTTCATCCGGTTCTCGCCATTCAAACCGCAATTTCCTCTCGCGTCCATGATCCATTTGAAGCGTCGAAACGATGTGTTGGTCGGATATCACAAACATCAGACCGACGTCTTTGTAGTACAGCATGGACTTCGAGTATCCTTTGCTTGGTTCACCGTACGTTGCGATGACTTCTTGTTCCGAAGAACCGATGCCAAAACCGTTTGCCAAGGTTCCTGGGAAATCGACACCGTCCGAGAGTTGCAGTTTTTTGCTGCATGACAGCCCAACCAATCCCTCACTCACCTCAAAATCCAATCGAAGCCCGAGACTGAAATAACTCAGTGAATGAAACTCTGTCAAGACAATGAGGCGAGCGCTTTTTGATGGACGCGGTTTGTCGTCCACTTGTGAAGTGTTTTCGTCAAATGGAAAACTTGGTTTCGAGATATCTTCTTGATCCGGACGGCCGAGCAACTGCATCGCTTCACTTTTGGTCATCCCAAAACGGAATGGCCCCATGCCTTGCAATGGAACAATTTGCGGAGTCGTTGGAAACACTTCCGAGAGGCTAGCGGGCGGTTTTCCGATCTCAGTTAGTAGATAGTTCGACGGTGGGTTGAGCTCGAATAGAGCGTCCGCCAATGGCACTCCAAAACGTATGTCCGTGAAAGTTGTGACGACCTTTACTTTGTCTGCACGTGATTTGCTCGACGGCGGCCCATCTACATTTTCTGTAGTACGTTCAGCATGTACTGGCAACAATGTCTTTGGGGATATCCACACACGCAAAACAGATTCACGCTCATCGATACGAAAGCCAACGCAATCCACCCCATCCAACTTTCTTGGAGCAATACTCTGAGCATTCGCGGCCATATGCATGGATTGCAACATGGCTAGTAGATTGTATTCCTCCTTGTTGTCGTACACGTAGGCTATTGTCGCTGTTTTGTTATTCGCATCCGTCGACAAACGTTTGCCTAAGGATTTGTTCGCTATGATCAACGAACCGTCAGGCATTTCAACTCGCGTCCGCCCGTCTTCGGCATTGATTGAAACTTGCATAGCGACACTGCTAATTTCGGTTTCGTTTTTATCCTGCTCGAACAGCGCATTTTGATATCGAAGTGACGCCGTACGATATGCTGATAATCGACTTTGAATCTGGGCGAAGGCGATTCGGTCCGTGCGAAAGAAAAACATCATCGCGACCACCGCGGCCAAAGCAGCCAGGGACATTCCAATACCTGCGAGCGTTCGTGTGCGCCCGGCCGATGGCATTTTCAACACGGTTGATGTGTCGATATCGTTTATCTTCATCAGAACCGCAGAGGCCACACTTGGTTCTCGACGCAAATCTTCGCCCAATTGGCGGAGTTCGTTTTCCAACAAATTACTTTCGTTCATGAACTTGCTCCTCGGTTTGCGTTAACCACTTTCGAAGTCGCTCATAGGCTCGCGAGAGTTGTTTTGTGACGGTACCCAGTGGTCGCTCCATGACGTCCGCTATTTCCTGGCTGCTATGCCCGTCGAAATATCGCATGGCAATAACAAGCCGCTCGTTCTCAGGCAACTTTTCGATGTACTCGAGCAATTGCTGTTGTCGAGATGAAGCGCCGGATCGTACGTCTGCAACTTCATCAATCGGCATTCCGTGGTCGCGTGGAATGTTTGTTCCTTTCGACTGCCTCTGTGACGTGCGTCGAGCAATTTGCATTAACCATGGCCCAAACTTGTCCGATTCCTTGAGCCCGGAAAGGCTTCGATAGGCCGCGATGAAGGTTTCTTGGGTAACATCATCCCCAGCATGCGAATCTCTTAGATAGGCCCAGGCGATACTGCGAACCGACCGCTCGTATCGCAGAATTAGCTGCTCGAACGCGGATAGATCACCTTCCTGTGATCGCGCGACCAATTCGGTGTCAGATTCGTTCAAGAAATGCTCGCTTACTTGCTTCGGTTCCGAACGAGCGTTTACTCGCTACGGCTGAGCGCATTCCATACAAAGAAGCCAATGTGATTGCCAAGATCGTTGCGATCTCAGGTATGCCCGGACGAAAAATCGTTCCCATAGCAACTGAAAACGCAGCAATCATTAGACCTGAGTAAGTGCCGTACAATATAGACCTCTTTAGGTAGTTTTGATTCTCAGTTGGACTCGGATTGGACGCTGATTGAGTTAGCCAAGACGATTGGAGGGCTGTTCTATGGTGCAAGTGCACCAAGCCAACGGAATTGCGACATGAAAAACGGAATTAAGTCGTAAATCAGAGGCGCTGATGGAATGCTGCCGCTTAGATCCGTTGTTACCGGGGACATATTCGCGTGCTAGATGGTAGCCAGCAAGTCGCTATATAGTTGAACCTATATCGCCGGAGCCGAGGTTACGCTTAGCGAGAATGTTCTACAAAGGGATATGATTTGGGGCATCACCGTTAGGAACCCAAAGCTTTGCCATGCGGCATCGCATAGCATACTAAATATGTGTGCGACAATGCGAATTGGAGTTTCGACGGACTGGAAATAGAACGACGTTAAAAACAGTCGTATTTCAACCAGAGATCTCAAATCCCTTGCGATACTCTCTTGCGACAAAGTTTTGTGCTTGCGGATCACCGACAACAGACTCCGAGCTGGGGTCCCAAGTGATTTTACGATTCAGTCTCGCCGCGATGCCTGCGAGATGACACGTCGACAAAGCGCGATGGTGACTGAAGACGTCGGAAATCGGCTCTTTTCGGTCGCGGACAGATTCAAAGAAATTGCGAAAATGGTCGACCAAGTGCCCCCCTTTGTACGCTGTCTCCATCGCA
>CAIXME010000003.1 GCA_903920425.1 uncultured Pirellula sp.
GTAGCGTCGGCCCTTCGACTTCTACAAACTGATGCTTGGAAAGTGTCGATCGAATCGAATGGATGATCTTGGTTCGATTCAAAAACGTATGAAGCGAATCGGTATTGTATGTCAAATCCACATAGCGCATGCGTTGTCGCAGTTCAGCGTCTTGCAGACCGGCATGCTTCTCCGGTGGTGGCTCTAACGTCTTGGTCATAAAATAGAGTCGCGTCGCAAACACCGTCAGCTCGCCGGTGTTGGTACGCCCTAGACGCCCATCGATCCCGACCAAATCGCCAAAGTCCAGCAGTTTGGCCAAGTCGAAATCGGCATCGGGAACTTGCCCTTTGGCGATCATGATCTGGATGTCGCCGGTCCAGTCGCGGATATTGAGAAAGAAGAGCTTGCCAGCAGTCCGATACAACATGATCCTGCCCGCAACGCGAACGTTCGGACCGATCTCTTCTCCAGCGCCCTGTTCCGCTTTCCAAGCTTTGTAATCGATGGGGGTTGCACCTTCAGTTCCTGGCGATGGGAACTTAGGTAATTCCACCAACGTCCCGTCCTCCTTCTTGAACTGGACCTGCCCTTCCATCTCGCGTACTTTAGCGATAAAGGTACGGTCGTCGAAACGAGCACCCCAGGGATCGAGCCCTAAAGCTTCGATTTTCCTGAGCTTTTCGAGTCGCGCCGCTTGATGGACCCCTAAACCGGTGTTGTCTTGATCCTGAGAATCAGCCATGTTTCATCAAATGAGTTTGGAAGGAATTGATTTGGTTCGTCCGGATGGATTCCTTGGAAAACCCTTTGGTTCAGTCCAGGAAGGTGGAGATTGTAGGAAAAAGTGATGGAAAACCAAGCTGTCAAACCGCCAATGATCCTAATTGTCGAAAGCGACCCACTTTTGTTGACGGGGATGTCGGCCATCCTAGACCAAAAGGGGTACCGGTGTTTCTTGGCTCGCAACCATTTGGTCGGCCAAAAAGCCACTCTGGCCATGACGTTCGATCTGATTATCTTTTCGTTCGATAGCAATCCGTTGGAGGCTGCTATGCAAGTGGCCGAAGTACGAGGCCACGACAACACTCGCGATCTGCCTGTCCTATTTCTCGCTTCGAGGTACGAGAATGCGTGGATCGAGCCACTTAATCGAGCAGGCGGGGTGTATTGCCTCCCTAAGCCGTTCGACCCGGAGGTTTTGCTCGATCTAGTGGAGAAAGCTCTCTGCCTGCCACATTTGGCTGTCGCCAAGACAGCTCCACCCAAAGCCCACTTTGCCAAAGACTGGGTCCGACTGACTTAAATCGAGAGATTAGCAAGAACCACTCGCCCTGAACCCAAGTATAAATCAAGCGTTGAATTGTTCAGACGAGGGACTCGGGTGGCTGCCACGGGGCGATCAGGCTCAACAGTCCAAGTCCATAAAAGGTGTATTCGACATCTTCCGCTGGATCGAGCTCGAAGCCGGCAAACCCTCCTTCGTCGCGTGCCATACTCTTTCCATATTGCCAGACGCGTTGCGTGTTCGCATCTTCGAGCGCGTCTGTTTCCCATAAAGTAACGCAACTGGTAAAGGTACTTAAAAGGTCGGGCATGGGCATTCGCGTATTGGCCTGGAACCCACCTTCATCGCTTTGCAACTCCAGCAAGAAATCGGCCGCTTGCCTGGCTATAGGAGCCTCCAAAGCGCGCAATGTCCTAAGCGCACCGATCGCGGCCGCAGTTGGGTTTGCCCCCGAACGCTTAGCGACACGGACCTCCAAGAATCCGCCGTCCTCTTTGCGTTGCGAAAGCAAAAACGCAACGCTCGGATCATCACTCGGCAACGGATGACCAAGCAATTCAAGGCAAATCGCTACCAAAAACGTCTGGTAGGTGCTTCCTACGGCAGCGGTATCGGTTCGAGAAAAGCCACCATCGTCACGTCGCAAGGACGTAAGCAACTGGCTGACTCGCCCCTGCCAAAGAATGTCGCTCGCATGCAACGGATTCCGTTCCGTGGAAGCTTCGATCAAGGAAGCGCCGTATACCAGAGAAAGCAAATCGATCACCGATTCTTGCTTGTGCGTACGAGAGACGAGAAATCGACTCGCTGCATCGGCAACATCGCCAGTCAGCAACCCGAGTATCGCCAACGAACGGAGTGCGAATCCGGTGTAATAGAGATCGCTTTCCCCTTCGCGTCCCGCCCAGCCCCCGTCATCCCGTTGACGAGACAAAACAAATCTCGCATGCGGGTCTCGAATAGAATCAGGCAACATCGCAGCTCCAGCGGTCAGCTGCAGCGTTAATCGTTCGAGATAACCTAAGTCCATTGTGGTCATTGTAGGTCAAGCTTGGGTAGGAGACGTGTTCGGTCGATGGAAGTATACTAGCAGGCACGGTAGACTTACACTCCCAAGAACTTCGCTCGTGGTTTTTCGGTTCGGAAGGTACTGGCCATTCTTTCGCGTGCCTTTCTAAAATATTCCTCCCATCTATCCTCCCAACAAGGGCATAAACATGGATCGACGTAGCTTCCTCTCCACTTCGCTAGCCGGAACGGGACTAGCGCTGACCGGCGTTCAATCCGCACTCGCTGAACTAGCTGACGGACCAGTGAAACGTGTTGGTGTTATTGGGACCGGCTGGTATGGAAAATGCGATCTGTTTCGTTTGCTGCAGGTTGCACCAGTAGAGGTGGTATCGCTATGCGATGTCGACAGCAAAATGCTCAGCGATTGCGCTGACATGGTGGTAGATCGCCAAAAATCTGGCAAGCGTCCACGCACTTATGCAGATTATCGCAAGATGCTGGCAGAGAAAGACCTGGACATCGTCTTGATCGGCACACCGGACCATTGGCACGCATTGCCAACGATCGAGGCGATCAAAGCTGGAGCGGACGTCTATGTACAGAAGCCCATCAGCGTCGACGTTATCGAAGGACAAGCGATGGTTGCCGCAGCTCGCAAGTACGGCCGCGTCGTTCAAGTCGGCACACAACGCCGCAGCACACCGCACCTCGTGGACGCGAAAAAGCAAATCATCGATACAGGCATGCTTGGCAAGATTTCGCACGCAGAGATCTACTGCTACTACCACATGCGAACTCGCGACAACCCACCCGATCAAGCCCCGCCGGCGAACCTCGATTACGAAATGTGGACCGGGCCAGCTCCAATGCGCCCCTACAATCGCTTGTGCCATCCTCGATCCTGGCGCGCATTCAAAGAATACGGCAACGGCATCTTGGGGGACATGTGCATTCACATGCTCGATACCGTTCGCTGGGTGCTCGATCTCGGTTGGCCGACCAAGGTCTCATCGCATGGCGGGATCTACATGGATAAAAACTCCAAAGCAAACATCCCAGATACGCAGTCGGCAACCTTCGAGTTTCCTGAACTTAATGTAGCGTGGACCCATCGCACTTGGGGTAATCCTCCCGATCCAGACTATCCATGGGGAGCAACGCTCTACGGTGATAAAGGTACGCTGAAGATGAGCGTAAACCGTTACGACTTTATTCCAGCCGGCAGAAAAGACCCAACGATCCACAAAGACGTTGTCATGGAGTTGGAAGAATACCCCGTCGATAAAACCGAAAAGGATCTGGAACAACACGTTGCACCAGCCATCCGCGCACACATGATCGATTTCCTCAAGTCCATCGGGGACCGAAGCAAACCGGTTGCAGATATCGAGCAAGGCCACATCTCCACAGCAGCATGCATCCTGGCTAACATGTCCCTCGAACTGGGTCGCTCGTTGGCATTCGACCCCGTCAAGCATATCGTTGTTGGCGACCAGCAAGCAACCGAGATGCTACGGCGTCCGTATCGGGCACCTTGGGTACACCCTGAGCTTGATTCGATCTAGTGTCGCTCAAGAAGCGATGGGAAACGGGGCAGTTGGAACAATAATGCGCATGTCCTAAACGGACCGATAGGAGAACATGATGTTGCGGGTTGGGTTGGTTGGCGTCGGCTTTATGGGATGGATCCATCAATTGGCGTATCGACGCAGCGACCAAGCTAGCTTGGTCGCGTTTTGTTCTAGTGACCCCAAAAAACGAGCCGGAGATTGGCGTGGTATCCAAGGAAACTTTGGGCCACCGGGAGAGCAGATCGACATCTCGGGAATCGAGGTATTTGACTCCCTGCAAGCAATGGTTCAATCGCCAGATATCGATCTCATTGATATTTGTTTGCCACCCCACTTGCATGCCGATGCTGCGATCTTGGCCATGGAACATGGCAAGGATGTCTTTTGCGAAAAACCCTTGGCCCTAAATCCCTCGGACTGCCATCGCATCATGCAAGCGTCCGAGAGCACTGGGCGTATGGTTCTCGTCGCGCATGTATTGCCCTACATGGGTGCGTTCGCATACGCCAGCGACTTGGTTTCCAAAGGAACATACGGCAAGCCGATTGGGGGCTATTTCAAGCGAATCATTACCGATCCGACGTGGATCCCCGATTTCTACGTCAAAGATAAAGTGGGTGGCCCCTTGGTGGATTTGCATGTCCACGATCTGCATTGGATCCAATTGCTATTTGGCAAACCCGAGAGTGTTCATGCCGTTGGACGCATGCGTGGCGACGTGGCAAAATTTGTACATGTCTTGTTTGACTACGGCGCTCAAGGGCTCGCGGTGTCGAGTTCGTCCGGCGTGATCGATGGCCCAGGGCGCCCCTTCACTCACGGTTTTGAATTGCATTTAGAAAATGCAACATTGCAACACGAGTTTGCCGCGTTTAGTGATACAGCAGAAACCATGCCTCTCAAGATCGTGACCCGCGACGGACAAGTCATCCGACCCGAGTTGCCAGCAGCCGATGAAGTCGATGCGTTCCGAGCCGAAATCGATGACGTGGCAGAGAGCGTACGTACACGAATCGCTGCCCCGCGACTCAACGGAACGTTAGCCGCACAAGCCGTCGATCTTGCGATCTTGATTCAGGACCAGTTAGCCGATCGCAATAAGAAGAGTTAGAGACTGCCATGGATAAGTCGCCAAGCCGCGGTCGCTTTCTTGTCTCGGTTCTTTGCGCTTTTTGCGTCTTGATAGTGATGTACTGGCCGACCATATCCAATGCACAGGAGAGACGAAATCCAGATACGGGGCTGTTCGAATTGACCAGCCCGCGGATGACTTTGATCACCGACATTCCGCTGGACGATGAATTGAGAAGCTGGCCGATCGTACTGGAACAATCTCTCGAGCAGTGGCAAAAATATTATGGTGTGACACCCGACACCATGGCCAACTTCCAAGCCAAAGTCTACTTGATCGGTGACCAACAACGCTTCGAAGCCGCCAAGCTCATGGGTGGAGTTCCTGGATTCGAGGACGGTTACCAATATGCTGATCGGCTGTATCTGCGTGAACAACCATCGGTGTACTATCGTCGCCATTTGTTCATCCACGAAGCCAATCACTGGATCATGCTCAGGCTTTATGGTGGAGCTGGGTCGGCTTGGTTCATGGAGGGGATGGCAGATATGCAGGCAACGCACGTTATGCGAGACGGAAAAATCCTTCTCAACACGATTCCTGCTTCACCACTTCAAGTCCCGTTCTGGGGGCGTCTGAAGTTATTGGACCAGTCACTCAAATCAGAAAGAGCACCTAGCTTAGGCGAGATCATAGCGTTTCCTGATATGCAACAAGACCGGATGGATCGTTACGCTTGGAGCTGGGCGGCGTGCGTTTTCTTTTCGAACCATCCCAAATATGGACCCATTCTTCTGCAGGAGTACCGAAAGGGACTGGACTATTCAGGAGCATTGTCGAAACGATTCAAATCGAGATTGGAACCTGTTTGGGATCAAGTACAAACGGATTGGTGCGGCTTTGTTTCCGATCTCGATTTTGGATACGACATGGAACGTTCGATCGTAGTGTCTGAAAACACGCTTGAACGACAAGCATCAGCGAGCGGGGCAACGTTTCAGCTGTCGACGTCACACGGCTGGCAATCGACTGGGTTGGAAATCCAAGCGGACCAGACAGTCTCGGTCCAATGCGATGGAAGCTACGTTCTGCAGCGCGAAGTACCGGGTGTCGCTGCCGAGCGGCGAGCGGAACCGCAGGGCATTACGGCAGACTATTTTCGCGGAAAGCCGCTCGGCTGCGTCTTGGCTGCGATTGTCCCACGCAGCGGATCAGGTACCACGAAACGCTGGGAAGAAGTCAAAATCGGTAAAGGCCTCACGTTCGAACCGGGGAGCCAGGGTGTGCTGTTTCTCAAAGTCAACGAACCCTCCTCTGGGCTGCACGACAATCAAGGATCGATTTCTGTTGTGATTTCTGTCACGAACCGGGATTGAGTACGGGTAAAGCGGTAATCGTTGGGGCCTACTTTTCCTGGATTTCCGGCGAGGGCAGGCCGCCAATCCCTAGACCGGGTTGGTGGCCCGGCTCATAATCCAGGAAGATTGGGTTGACGTTAGCGATTGCAGAGTTTGTACCGATCGCAGGTATTTCCCGCCGATTAGTATGACCTTTGTGAATCTAACCGCCTGACGCCCCCCAACGTGGGCTTGAAGTTGACGTAGGCTTCCCCAGACCCCACCCCTCCGCGCGAATGCCCCCACTCTCTGGGACATAAGTGACGGCGACAGACTGCTTTAAGGTCTGTCTGGCAAATGGTCATTTGAATGTATCGTTTCGCAACTTTCCTGGAAGAATCGAATGAAACTGGATCGACAATCAGTCGTGCGGTCCCTTTCGCTCTTTGTAGCGATGGGACTTGGCATCATCCCGTGGTCGGCCGCATCGGCTCAAGAAGCACCGCCGGATTACCCACCCTTTGAAAAAGTAGTAGAGGGTTACACCAAGGTTGAATCGAAGTCACCTGACAAGGGACTTCTTTGCGGCGTTTGGACCAGAGAAAAAGATGGCCAAATGCTAATGGAGTTGCCAAAGGACTTTGCAACGAAAAAGTACTTTATCGCTTTGACGATTAGTAGCGGCGACAAGTACGCAGGATTGCAAGCGACAGATCACTATGTCTATTGGCGACAATACAACAAGCGTTTGGCGCTGATCCAGCCCAACGTCGAGATCCGATCCAATGGCGAAGCGGAATCGAAATCGTCTGTAAAGCGATTGTTCACTGACACCGTATTGCTGGACGTGCCAATCGTGGCAATGGGCCCAAATCGCGGACCAGTTATCGATGCCGATGCCTTGTTCGTTGGCAACGCAACCAAATTCTTCGGTCCTTCGGTCCGAGTCCAAGACCCACAGTTGACCAAGATCGTTAAAGCAAAGGCTTTCACGAAGAACGTGGAACTCGCATTCGAAGTTGTTGCAGCAGGCGGCAAGCTCCAAGCGTTGCACTTTTCGTTTAGCGAAGTGCCTGACGAAAACGGCTATCGTCCTCGCAAAGCTGACCAACGCGTTGGGTATTTCATCACCAACTACACCGACCTTGGTAGCTACGACGACGACAAGAAACGCGTTCGATACATCAACCGCTGGCGTTTGGAAAAGCGCGACCCGAGCTTGAAAATTAGCCCGCCAGTCACGCCGATCCGATTCTACATCGAACACACCACACCGGTCCGATACCGTCGCTTTGTGAAGCAAGGTATCGAGTACTGGAACAAGGCATTCGAAGCAGTCGGGTTCTCCGATGCAGTCGAAGTCTACTACCAAGATGCTAAGACGGGCGACAACATGGATCTCGATCCAGAAGACGTCCAGTACAACTTCGTTCGCTGGCTGAACAACGACGTAGGAACCGCTATCGGTCCGAGTCGAGTTCACCCGCTAACAGGAGAGATCTTGGACGCGGACATCATTTTGACCGATGGTTGGATTCGCCACTTCAATTTCCAATTCCACGACATGATGCCAGACTTGGCCATGGAAGGAATGAGCGCCGAAACCGTAACTTGGTTGGGAAGTCACCCCAACTGGGATCCACGTTTGCGTCTGGCTCCTAACGCCAACCGCGATCACCTCAAGAGCTACTTTGCTAACCAATCCCGATTGCCCTTCGGCGGTCACCCGCTGACCAAGGTCGACAATTCGTTGATCGGCGATCAACAATTCGATGGTCTTGTTGGCCGAACCAGCCAGATCAACGGTTATTGCAATGCTGCTGTTGGCAAGCAAATGGATATGGGAATGGCTCGTTTGGGCTTGGACCTGTTGAACGAAGCAGGCTTGCTCCCAGACGACGAACCGAAAAAGGAAGAGCCAAAGGCGGATGACAAAAAGCCAGAGGATAAGAAGCCGGAAGTCAAGAAGCCCAAGGAAGATCTACTGGATGGTATGCCAGAATCCTTCATTGGCCCATTGCTTGCCGAACTCGTAGCGCACGAAGCAGGTCACACCCTGGGACTGCGACACAATTTCAAAGCCTCTAGCGTTTACTCGCTAAAGGAAATCAACTCCGAAGACGTCAAGGGCAAGAAGACGTTGGCCTCGTCGGTGATGGATTACATCCCAATCAACATGCCTTATCAAATCGAAGGTTCGATTCGAGGCGATTGGACAATGACCGGCATCGGCCCGTACGACTACTGGGCAATCGAGTACGGCTACTCACCTGACGAAGCAAAGTTGCCTGAAGTTCTCAAGCGAACAAGCGAGCCAGAACTGCAGTATGCGACTGACGAAGATACCGGCGGACCAGACCCGTTGGCACGCCGATACGACTACTCGAAAGAGCCGCTCGATTACGCTGAAAACCAAATGCGATTGGTAAAGCTGTACCGCTCTCGTTTGCTTGACAAGTTTGTCAAGGACGGCGATAGCTGGGGCAAGGCACGTCGTGGCTACGAGTTGACACTCGGCGAACAAATGAAGGGTGTCAGCATGATGGCAAACTGGATCGGCGGAGCCACTGTCAATCGCGACAAGAAGGGTGATCCAGGCAATCGCCAATCCCTGATTCCGATTGCAGCAGAACGTCAACGCAAGGCCTTGGATTTTGTGTTCAAGAATGCATTTCGCGACGACGCGTTTGGTCTCACTCCTCAAATCCTCGAGCGTTTAACCAACGACAAGTGGATTGATGAGGGCGTTCGCTCCATGGGCGAATCCACATTCCCAATCCACGATCGAATCCTTGGATACCAAGCTTCGACGTTGACCATGTTGATGAACCCAACCACACTGCGACGCGTGTTCGACAACGAGCAATTGGTACCGCAAGATCAGGATGCGCTAACGCTGCCTGAACTGATGGACAAACTGTTCGCTGAAGTTTGGTCGGAACTTGACGTGAAGCCTGAAGGGGAAGTCACGGCTCGTAAGCCACGAATCAGTTCTTGGAGACGCAATTTGCAACGTGAGCACTTGGAGCGATTGATCGACTTGGCCATGCCAACCGATTCGAATGCTGTTACCAAGCCAGTCACCGCGTTGTCGTTGATGCAGCTCAAAGAGCTAAAGCGCAAGCTGGACGCAACTTTGGAAGGCCGTGCGGGTCTAGATCCCTATTCTCTCGCTCACCTAGGCGAAGCGCAACAACGCATCTCCAAGGCGGTCGACGCGATCTACGTCTACAACATGCCAAGCAGTTTCGGTGGTGGACAAGGCGGCACGATCATCTTTGGTCAAGACGCCAAGCCAGCTCCGCAACAACAGGAAACAGCTCCTGAGTCGGATCTACCATAGTGGTTGTCACCGCTTAGGTTGAACTAGAAAAGAAAAACCTCGCGTACCACGCGAGGTTTTTTTATGTTCGGACCGGAAGACTTGGTCGCAACAACACATGTCACAGAGTGATCCAGAACCTTTGTCGCCGAGCGTTTTAGCATCGGTTCTCAACGCATATCGAACAAGCGAAAGAAACGTTCGCTATCTCCCAACGAATGATTCACTCGCCTAAACACATCGGGATGCAATTAAGCATCGATGCCGCCGTACTTAGGAACGCTTGGCTCTTTGATCTCTTTTAGGATCCGCAGGACGATCTTGTCGGTCGTCATCCCCTCCGCTTGAGCTTGAAAATTCGTGCTCAGTCGGTGGCGAAGCACGGGTACCGCGATGCGCCGAATATCCTCGATGCCGACACTGAACCGACCATCCATTGCGGCGATCGCTTTTCCGGCTGAGATCAAGAATTGACCAGCCCGCGGGCCGGCCCCGAAGTCCAGCAGTTCTTTAACAACTTCCGGGGAATCCGATTCACCGGGCCGCGTTGCGCGGACCAAGGCAACAACATACTTGACGATGAATGGACTCACGGCAACGTTGAGAACCAGTTTTTGGATATTCATGATCGCACGTGCAGACAACACCTTGTTGACTTCGGGTCGCTCGCTCTTGGTGGTTGCCAACAAGATTTTTTCTTCTTCGTCGGCCGTAGGATACCCGACCTTGATGTTGAACATGAATCGGTCCAACTGTGCTTCCGGTAGAGGATACGTTCCTTCTTGCTCGATCGGGTTTTGGGTCGCAATGGTAAAGAAGGGATCGGGCAACTGATAGGTGTTTCTTCCTACCGTGATTTCTCGCTCTTGCATCGCTTGCAACAGAGCGGCCTGGGTTTTCGGCGGAGTTCGGTTGATTTCGTCCGCCAAAAGGATGTTCGTGAAGATGGGCCCTTCGACAAATCGAAACTCTCGTTTCCCTTGAGCGTCTTCCTCGAGGACGTTGGTGCCTGTAATGTCCGACGGCATCAAGTCGGGAGTAAACTGGATCCGTTTAAAATTGACGTCAAGGATCTTGGCCAACGACGAGACCATCAGCGTCTTTGCGAGGCCGGGTACACCTTCTAGCAGACAGTGGCCACGAGTAAAAATCGCAGCAAATAGCTGCTCAATCACTTCGTCTTGCCCCACAATCATCTTGCTTAGTTCCAGTCGCATTTGGTCGCGGTGTTCGCGAAACTCATGCAACAAATCGCCGATGCTTTTGGTTGGTTTCCCAGGTGAGCCAGTTGACACGTTTTTGTCGGAGCTTTGGTTGGAGTTGTGATTTAGTTGGTCTGCTTCGGAGAACCGACACAGAAACCAAACGGGTGGATGCTAGAGCATTGTCACGGTAGACCGTCAGGTAAGCAAGTACACACCGATATACCTGTATACCGGCGATACCTGTATACCGGCGTTCCACGTGCTATGGATTAGGCATTCCCCGCCTAACGAGTTGCGACCGAACGTCCTTTGCCTGGAACTGCTGTCCGAGATAGTCAATCGCCGCCTGGGAATTCATTTTCTCGCTGCACGAGAACAGGTCGATGCAGACAGCATGGTGTTCAGGCCATGTATGAGCCGCGAGATGCGACTCGGCAATCACCACCACTCCGGAAAGTCCATGGGGTGAAAACTGATGAAAACAAGTCTGAACCACGGTGGCGTTCGCTATGGTCGCCGCCTCCACCAATATCCGCTCCAACTCCTCAGGCCTTTGAGGCAGCGCACCACAGTCCATAAAATCAACCAGCCAGTGCCAACCGAGGACGTATTGATGCTTCATTGTGGGGGCTTTAGCGAAAATAGAGACATTACCTCCAGCATCCAAGGGGACGGACAGGAAGCTTAACAAACAGGCATGCTATGGTATTTTCCGAAAAAAGTCGATTAACGACTTCGGCCCGTATTCTCTCAAACTGGATCGGTAACGGAAGGATCAAGCCCCTTTTTAGACCGGGTTCCAAATGCCCCGTTTGTCACAATCGCCTCTACAGACGTTTGCCTGTTTTTTACACAAACCGCTTAGGGAGGACATTCCTTCCGTATGCCCCGATTCGCGATGACACATGGCCCGTCGTCCAACTGAGATCGCATGCTGGCGTTGCGATAGATGGTGATGGTTGCACGACAAATGGGCAGTAAAGAATTGATTAAAAAGTTCATGGCTTGGATGTTGCCCATGTCCGCTTTCTAAAGCCGCATATCCATTCCTACAAAATCTTTACGAGCCTTTTGTTCGGTTCGGCACGCTTGCCGCTATGCAATGGTGTCAGTAGACCTGTGTTGGTTCTTTGGCCGTAGGAACTAACCATTGCACCTGAGCAACACAATACGGCGATAGACGTAGGAGCTTCTAAATGGATGTATTCAGGATTGAATTGAATCACACCTACAATCGAGGACCGCTAGACTATTTTCAAAACAAAGTCCGATGCGCCCACGTACGATTAGAGAACCACTATGGTCGTTGGCAGCAATCGTGGATTTCCGTGGTCGCATACCTCGCCTTGGTGGCTAGCGTATCGATCTACGACATCATCTTGACCATACTCTATGCCCCATATCTCAAATATGCAGAGCAAAACCCTATAGGTCGTTGGATGATGGATTTGGACCGTCTCGCCAATGGTGCGACGCCAGACCTAACGTTGTTTCTCACGATGAAATCGTTAGGGACGATCGTGGTATTGTCGGCCATGTATGGGCTTATACTTTGGCGTTCTCGCTTGGGACACCCTGTTGCCCTGGGAGTGTCCTGTTTCCAATTCTGGTTAGCCGCCTATCTAACCTTTGGAACATCCACCAATTAATTCGGCAACGATCTCGGTAGTCCATTCATCCCAGCGGGAGCCCATGACATTAATGAACGAACTCGCTATCGAATTTACACGACCTTCGGGTTGTGTAAGTGCCGATCAGAATCCATGATTCACGCGGAGACGCGAAGACCGGGAGAAGAGTTGTGATCCAAAAATGAATTCTTGAATACTCTGTGTCTCGGTATTTCTGTGGTGAAAATTCTTAACACGCTTCGGCGTCGTGATAGTTGCCTTGCCTAGCGGCAAGCCAATTAAATCAACAAGCCGCCA
>CAIXME010000004.1 GCA_903920425.1 uncultured Pirellula sp.
AGGCAATCAATTATGATCGATACTAGCCATCGCGTGTAATTCGTACATTCGATTGTGCTGCGATGTCCTCGCCATTCCGATCCCAACCTAACCCGCAGGCCCTCCCGCCTTTTTTCCTCTCAAGGAGTTCGACCGATGTCCTTTTCGCTGTCCGATGTAAGCCATCCACTAGTCATCGCTCAAACCATTCGAGGCTGGTTTTGTTGTTTGTGCAGCATGCTGCTGGTAACTTCATCGGTGGTCACGACTGCCCGTGTGGTGGGCCAAGAGGAAAACTATCCGGCTCACCCTGACTCGTTGGTCAAGCCGGGAGTGCCCCAAGGAAAGCTTGAGGGGCCATTCGTTTGGAAGAGCGAGATTTATCCTGGGACAGAACGCAACTATCAACTGTACATTCCTGCTCAATATGATGCGAGCAAGCCTGCATGCGTGTTCGTGGTGCAGGATGGTATCGGCCGCGCCAAGGAATGGAAACTCCCAACCGTGATGGATAACTTGATTGCGACAGGTGAGATGCCTGTCACCATTGGCATCTTTATCGAACCAGGCGTCGTACCTGCTCCCAACGAAAATGCTCAGCCACGATTCAATCGTAGTTTTGAGTACGATGGGTTGGGTGATCGCTATGCTCGATTCCTAGAACAAGAGATCTTGCCTGAGGTCGCAAAAACGTACAACTTGAGCTCGAACCCCAACGACCGTGCTATCGGTGGAGCCAGCTCGGGTGCGATCTGTGCATTCAATGCGGCTTGGGAGCGTCCTGATTTGTTTCGTCGTGTGATGAGTACGATCGGTACCTACGTCGGATTGCGTGGGGCAGATGAGTTGTCCACATTGGTACGAAAGACCGAACCAAAACCGTTGCGTGTGTTTTTGCAAGACGGCGATCATGATTTGAACATCTACGCGGGCGATTGGTTTGTTGCCAATCTCCAATTGCTCTCGGCACTTGAGTACTCGGGCTATGAAGTAGAACATGTTTGGGGCAAGGGTGGACACAACGGAAAGCAAGGAGCCGCCATTATGCCCGATGCGATGCGATGGCTGTGGAAAGATCATCCCAAACCGATCGCCGCAAGCTTTCCCAAACAAGCCCGAGTCAACGTGCTCATCCCAGATGAGAACTGGGAATTGGTCAGTCAAGGACATACCTTCGCAGACGGACCGGCCGTTGGACCGAGCGGTGAAGTCTACTTTGTCGATGTTTCGACCAGCACGATATTTGTATCCAAGGAAATCGAAGGCAAAATCGTCGTCGAAGTATTTGCAAAGGATTCCGGCAATGCAAGCGGATTGATGTTTGGTCCCGACAATAAACTCTACGCGTGCCAATACAACGGAAAGAAGATCGTTCGCTATTCTCTCGATGGCAAAATGGAGGTGATCGCCGAAAACTGCCCATGCAACGACTTGGTCGTCTATCAACATGGCATTTACTACACCGATCCCAGTAACAAGAAAATCTTTCACCTCAGCTTCGATGGAAAGAAACAAGAAGTGGATAGCGGTATCGCATTGGGCAATGGACTAATTGTTTCACCAGACCAAACCCTGCTGCACGTTGCCGATACCGATGGCAGGTTCACTTATTCGTTTCAAATCCAAAACGATGGAACGCTCAAGTACAAACAGGAGTACGGCTATCTGCATACTCCAGATGCAACCAGTCGCAGTGCCGCCGACGGAATGACGATGGACAATAATGGATATCTGTACGTCGCAACCGCTTTGGGCATACAAGTTATCGATCAACCTGGACGTGTCAATCAGATCATATCCAAGCCCCAACGGGCATTCTTGAGCAATGTTGCTTTTGGTGGCCCCAATCGAGATTACCTATACGCAACTTGCGGAGACAAGGTATTTAGACGCAAGACCAATGCCAAAGGAAACGTCTCGTGGGAAGCACCGATCAAACCACCTAAGCCGGGCCTATAAGCAAATCGCTGGGGACTGTAACGACTGTATCACCCGACGCGACTTGCGATACAGGTCCATTAGGAGATGACCAAATGGCACGTACTTTGATTGCTCTATAGCGAGAACCGTTACGGGCCCGGAATCCTCATCTTCACCCACATTTCCGGACAGATTTCGTTCTCGTGCTGAATGAAGTGGTACACATACTCGATTGTCCATTGGATCGAGTATGCGTTCTGCCCTTCTGGCGGAGTACGATTACGCCCCCACTAGGAATACGCATGCTGAGTAACTGGGCGACGAACTGCGAAGCTAATGTTTAACGCTGGGTAGCGGGTTGCCACTGGCTGGCAAACTGCTCCGCTTTGTAAAGCGGTAGGTATCTATAATAAACCTCTAAACACATGCACGATACCGCGGTGGAGTAAACACGACCACCGTAACCGCCCCACAAGCAAGAGGGGTCCCAGGACCCTTCGTTTTTGCCTCGCGATA
>CAIXME010000005.1 GCA_903920425.1 uncultured Pirellula sp.
AGGGACTGGAGATCTAATCTCTACCCACCTGGATAAGAACGGGCGGGAGCCTCCCTCCTTCTATTGGTGATATCGCGTTAACAAGCATCGGGCCATCTACGTCAGCCAGAAACGGGAACATGCGGCGTCGTCACTTCGCTCCCTTTAGAAAAAGCCCGACAAGCGATTGAGCCAGGAGCGGTGTCAAGTATCGCCGGGGCTGAGTCCTTCTGGTGAAAAGGTTTATCGGTTGGTCGATAAGGCAGCAGAAACAGAGGGCCAAGAATTCCGGATCCGCTGGCGAGATCTCCTCATTGCGAATCCCTTTCTTCATGACGCGCGTAACCAATCGAAATCGACAGTCGGTTAGCTGATCCAACACGCCATCGATTTCAGGAACCGTTGGTCCAAAATAAGTCTGAAACATAAGCCTTGGAATACGCGTGTCGACACAACAGAATTCGAATGAAGTCAAGGCGTAAGCGTATAGACGATCGGCAAGCTCGGCTTTGGATTCGACAATCGCTTCCAATTGCCGCTGGCTTTCGCCGTAATGCTTTTCGATTAACGCCTGAAAGAGTGACGCTTTATCGGTAAAATGATAGTACAGCGTTGGCTGAGTAACCTTGGCTGCTCTCAGGATGTCTCGAACACTCGTCGCGGCGTACCCGCGTTGCGAGAATAAAGTTAATGCCTCGTCCATCAATCGTTCACGAGTCTGACTAGCAACATCGTTTCGTAGGGTCATTCCTTTGCACCTACATCCTTTCGCGACTGCTTGAGGTCGTGTCCTAGATTATCAAAGATGGTATGTACCAGGTCTGCCGATTTGTCGGCCGTCAAGAGAAAGAAACAAAACAGCATTTCATCGTTGGTACCCTCGCCCCATGTGACCCGCTTGGGAGGGGACGATGGATTAGAGGGATTGGAAGCGGAGTTATCGAACACCGCGTCCACAATCAGTTTCGTTCCAGCGGGCAATGGAATGGGCCGCTCATAGTAGTACTCATCCTGCCAATTGTAATTCCATTCTGGTATGTCGATGAGCGTTTCGGCGGGTAGCCCTGGTTGCACTGCCGTAACACGCATCGCCTTGCCTAGCAGATGCATGTGCGGAACAATTCCAACCATGATGACATCCTTGGGTAACGTATAGCTCGTTGACCGACGATAGTTGCTGTCATCGGCAGGAATGTCCATTTCGTAGTTAGCCATCCAAATGCTTCCGACCAACTTGGCGGACGCCTTGATCGATTCCGCTACAGGTTTCGGAACAAAGTACAAACCAATTTCGGATTGATCCGATTCCACTTTTCCGGTGGGATGGTAGTGGATCTGAACGACCAAATCGCTCCCCTTCTTTAGGTAACGTCCCATTTCACTGGGTAGCCTGCGGGCTGTATTGCCAACCGACCATCCCCCCAACGCCCCACTTGGCAGAAAGCCAGGCCCGCCAAAATTCCCGTAGCCAGGCTCAGGTGTCGCCTTGTCCAATTTGCGAGCCTGATACTTATCATCGAGAAACAGAACTGCATGGTGCACGACCCGCTTATTGCCAGGATGGAACTCGACGGCAGCAACCAGTTTGTCTTCTGGAATATCAACAGGAATAACAAAGTTCTGCATCAGATCGGGCCCAGCAGCATACACAGAAAATGGTTCTCGCATTTTGACGATAAGATCAGGTTCCCCCAGCTGCCAACCTTCTGCAAAGGACGGCGGTGGAGGAATATCGGATTCGGCACC
>CAIXME010000006.1 GCA_903920425.1 uncultured Pirellula sp.
CGGCTTCTAGCACCCAGCGCGTTTTGCCAGGCTCACCTTCAATCGGCAATTCAAATACGTCTGGGCATTCCCAGTTCAGCTTATTCGGCGTGCCAGCCGGGCCGAACTCGCCGAGCAGCTTCCAGTTCTTGAGATCGGTCGATTCGTAAAACTGCAGTTGCTTCTTCACTGCGAGCGAGACCACCATGACCCAGCGCATCGTTGGTTCGCTCCAAAACACTTTCGGATCGCGAAAGTCTTTCTCGCCAACATCCAGCACTGGATTGCCCGCGTACTTTGTCCAGGTTCGACCTCGGTCGTTACTAAAGGCTAAGTCCTGCGTCTGACGATCTTGCCTATGGCCAGTGAAGATCGCGACCATCGGTGGTTCCTCTTGTGTGCCAAAGCCACTCGAATTGTGTGTGTCAACGACGGCACTCCCAGAGAACATCATGACGCCATGCTCTTCGCGCAACGCGATCGGTAAATGCTCCCAATGCAGCAGATCTTTACTGACGGCATGCCCCCAACTCATGTGCCCCCATTCGTTTCCAAACGGATTGTACTGATAGAACAGGTGGTATTCGCCAGCGTAGTAGACTAGCCCGTTGGGGTCATTCATCCAATTGAGTTCTGGCGTGAAATGGTAAGCCGGCCGAAACGGCTCTTGGTAGTACTCCGTCGAGCTTCGATATTCGTCGATCTTCCACAATCCAGTTCCGGTTCGCGGTTGATCCGTCAAGATGATTTGGTCAAGGTTGATGTGTCCCCAATCGCCTTTTGCACGATCGAAAATAGAAATGGTCGCTTGCTTTCCCATGAGCTCGCTAACGTCCCAGGACTCCCAGCGGAGTTGGCCGGAATCCGCGCCGGTTGCGGAACGCACGGATTTGCCATCGACGAGCAGTTCCACCCCGGTTTCCCCTGCATGCCGCCCACCACCAATCAAGAACGCAACGAATCGCCGATTGATCTCGAACGGAGTTGTGGTGATCGCACCGGTGGCTGAATCGCCAGTCCCGAATGAATTTACGAGCCTGCGCCCGCGATAGCCCGTCACTTGCAACTTGAGACCGTCGGTCGGCCGAGTACCAAATGCGTCCCCCTCGACATTCCACTGGCCATACGAGTCGGACTCGAAATCCGCAACGACGATGTCCTGCCCGCGAGCTTCAGAGCTGACGATGAGGAGGGTCAAAAAGCAAGAACCGATTCGGGTAAGCATGGTAGTTGTCCAGAGTGTATTCATTTACTTAACGCAAACAGCCCGCGAAAGTCTTCTACAAGCATTTGGCGCTACAGGGTACCTCGAGTTGGCCCAGTACCAAATGCCTTATTTGTTGTCTTCCTATCACCGTGCGCATCTGCAGCAAAATCTGAAATCGGGTTGGTATAGAAATAAGCAAACCATCGATGGAGTCGCTGAGATAAATTCATGTCGAGCTATCAGCGATTTGGTTGGGGGTACAAAAAGTTGGGTTGTGGTACCGCTCCGCGATGGGAGCATGTTGCAGATGCAGTCTCGCACGCGTATCGAGCGATGGACG
>CAIXME010000007.1 GCA_903920425.1 uncultured Pirellula sp.
GCGCTGAACGCGGTGTCCACCGCTTTCGAATTGCAGTTCACGGAACGAACCTTCACCTTCGATTCCAAGGATGATTTCTTTGAATCCGCCTCGTTCGCTCACGCTGGAGTCGAGGATTTCGACCTTCCAGCCTTTTTGGTCCGCATGGTGCTTGTACATGTTGTACAAGTCTCGAGCGAACAACGATGCTTCTTCGCCCCCCGTACCTGCGCGGATTTCGAGAACGCATTGCGAACGGAGTGCATCTTCGCCACCGATGCTCATGTCCAGCAGTTCGGTCCAGATGGCTTCCCGTTCGGCTCGCAACCGGGTCGATTCCTCATCGGCCATTGCTCGTTCGTCGGCGTCATCGGACTGGAGCATAGGGGCCAGCTCCTTGAGCTCATCACCCATGCGTTTGTAGTTGCGGTACTTGGTAGCAACCTTGAGCAGTCCGCCGTGCTCTTTCATGATTTGGGCCATTTTGGATGAGTCGCCAGTCAGAACGACTGGATCGGACATCATGTTTTCTAGCTCAATGAATCGAGCGAGCGTTTGCTCGAGTTGTTCGCGAATTTTCATGATCAAATCTCAGCTGGGTAAAAAACAAAACCGCCGCAGGCCTCGTTTGGCAATCTGCGACGGTCTTGAGATTTTGATTGCCGGAGCCACGTTATCGTGAGCGAAACCCTTTTTGGGAGAGCGTCGCGAGTTGGCTCGGGCAGCTATTTCTTCTTGGCGGCTGGCTTCTTTGGGTTTTGCAAACTTGCGTAAGTACCAGCTGCGAACTTGTTCTGGAACTTTTCGATCCGTCCTGCAGTATCCACGAACTTGAGTTTGCCGGTGTAAAAAGGGTGGCAAACGTTGCAAATGTCGACGCGTAGCTCTTTGCGAGTGCTACGGGTTACAAAGCTGTTCCCGCAACCGCAAGTAACTTGGGTTTCGACGTAATTAGGGTGGATCTTGTCTTTCATGTTCTTCTCGCGACGTTCGCTTGTGTAGAACGTCAAAATGAGTTGTTGCGGTTAGTGTGAGGGGCAGGACTCGAGGCATCGCCATTTTCGCAAGCAACTCAGGGGAATCAACCCAGAGATGCAAAACAGCGTGCTCATTCCTCGCTTTTCGATTGGATGGCCCAGAAACACCTGGGCCACAATCCGTTTTAACATTCCATTTCGGAGTGTTAATAGTGGGCGAAAAGGGACTCGAACCCCCGACATCCACTTTGTAAGAGTGGCGCTCTAACCAACTGAGCTATTCGCCCGAAATTGTTCGGTATAAACCTAGGGACTAGATCCCCAGAAGACGCATTCGGCGCGAACGTCGTTCAGCGCGTTGCTTGCTGCGTCGTTTGATTTCGCTTGGCTTTTCGTAAAATTCGCGTCGGCGCATTTCCTTCTTTAGCCCGCTTCGTTCTACCAGTTTGCGAAATCGGCGTACAGCCTCTTGAATCGTTTCCCGGTCACGGACTAACAACTTAACCATGCAATGCCTCCACCCGAATTTAATAATCTTTAAGTGACGAATTAATTAGTGTCATGTGAACGCCAAGACAGCTATTCGCTGCCGTGGGTTCTATCCACCTGGCTGCCGACCAATTCCACGCAGCCAACTCAAACCGCCCGTCCTTATTTATCGGGGGGTGAGCGTCACATCGGGAAGCGCACGACCAAGAATTCAGGAATATATCCAGATTTTCTTCCCCGGTCCAGGCCGAATCTATCGAGACAACAGCAATTTTGACCGATCGGCTACCCAAACACCGCGTTTTGGCCCGTCCCGCTCGATTTATTGGGTTTGCAGCCCGAATTCGGGGATGTTCCCCCGAAATGGGCTCGTGGCCGATGATTGCTAGATCAAGAGATTTCTAGATCGGGAGTGATCTAGTTTGTTTTCGATTCTATGGCGACGCGGTTCGGTGACTTCTTCGCGAGGCTGATTGCGATTTCTTGGACACTTTCGAGAAGCCCAAGTTCCAAGTCGTAGTCGGCCGTTTCCGAGGAGCCTGCTGTTCGTCCCTCGCGATTTTGTTCAGAGGCTGGATTAGCCAGGAAATCGAGCGATCCGTCTAGGAAGCACTCGTCAATGGCAGCGGCCTGCACCGAATTCGAGCTTAAAGTCTGTGGTTCTGATTGCAAAGCGATGACGAATGGGCTGCGGAGCGTCGAATTGCAGTCGATCGAACCCTTGTCCCACTCCAAGGCACCTTGATTGAGTGTATCCGAAGCCTGCAAGCTATTTCGGTAACCCGATTTCACACTGCGGCTTGATCGCAATTGATTTCGAAACTGATCCCATTTCGTTGCATGCACGAAGGGAGTCGGTGGATCGACTTGGTCGATCGGTGACGTTGGAAAGAATTTCACTTGAGACTCTCAGCAAACGGAGTGGAGCACTTATAGATGAGCCGTAATGAACGTACGGCACAATTCGTGCGCATGACGGAAGCGGGCGGTCAGGCTAAATCAAGTTTCCGCCCCGGATGTGAATTCGAAGCGATTAATCCGATCGAATCGATTGGGTTGTCCCGAATATCCAGCGATTCGGTTGCTGGAATGGGATGCGGACAGCCGTATCGACCGTTTCGATTTCGGGTTTAGTTGGCGGGCAAGTACAATGAGGTGCTCTCCACCACCTACCATTCCCACCCAGGGTTCCACCGTGTATTGGCTTGCTGAAATCTGTGTAAAACGCCCGGTCTTTGCCCTCATGCTGGTGATGGCTCTGGTCGTAGCAGGACTTGTTGCATTCCCATCGCTCGGTATCGACCGATTTCCAAGTACCGATTTGCCGACGGTTTCTATCAGGACGAATTACCCGGGAGCCGCATCTCAGGAAGTGGAATCGGAGGTGTCGCAGATCGTGGAGGATGCGGTTTCCACCGTGGCGGGTATCGAAGAGCTTCGCAGTATCTCGAACGACGGTAGCTCGGTGGTCCTCATCACGTTCGCGTTGTCCCGCAACATCGATGCTGCGGTGCAAGATGTTCGGGATGCTGTTTCCGCAGTCTCGAATCGATTGCCACGGACCGTGGACCCACCGGTTGTCCAAAAGTCAGATCTCGATTCTTCGCCTGTGATGTCGATTGCGGTCTCGGGTGCGCGGACCCCATCGGAGCTTTACTTGCTCGCGGACCGCTACGTAAAAGGTGTCATCGAATCGAGCCCTGGGGTCGGGCAAGTTTCCATATCGGGTGCAGCAGAGCGCGCAATCAAAGTAGAAATCGATGCCCGCCGATTGGCGGCTTATCAATTGTCCATCGCTCAAGTTCGCGATGCACTGGTTCGTCAAAACGCGGAGGTTCCAGGCGGGCGTGTCGATGAAGGGCTTCGTGAACGTTCGCTTCGGACTCTTGGTCGTGTTGCCGACGCCAAGGACTTTCCTGATCTGGTAATTGACACTGTCGGTGGCGCGTCGATTCGATTGGCCGACTTGGGTGAGGTCAAGGACGGGACCAAGGAAGTTCGAACGATGGCCCGTCTCGATGGAGAACCGACGGTCACGTTGAGCGTGCAGCGTCAAAGTGGCGAGAACACGGTCAAGGTAATTGCCGGTGTCAAAGAACGTTTGAAACGAAGTATCGATCTGCTCCCCAAGGACGTCCGCGTCGCAATCATCCAAGACCAATCGCGGTACATTCTCTCTGCATTGCACGAGATCGAAAACCACTTGGTCTCGGGTTCCATTCTCGCATGCTTGACCGTGTTGCTGTTCATGAGGTCATGGCGTTCTACGTTGATTGCGTCGGTCGCTATACCCGCGTCGATCATTGCTACTTTCGCATTCATGAAGGCCTTTGGCTTTACACTCAACAACGTCACGATGCTCGCGCTCGTTCTGATGGTGGGCGTTGTGATCGATGATGCGATCGTCGTGCTGGAAAATGTCTTTCGTTGCATCGAAGAACTTGGCATGGATCCCGTACAAGCGTCCATTGACGGGACGAAAGAGATCGGGCTGGCTGTTTTGGCAACGAC
>CAIXME010000008.1 GCA_903920425.1 uncultured Pirellula sp.
AGTACCCAACAAGGCGCCGCTTGATGTCGCCGCTGCGATGAATTTGCGTCTCAGAATCATGGCCTAGTCCTATTTTTGTGAATCATTTAAAGAAGAATGCAACTAACTAAAATCGAGCGCGCAACGTCGATAGAATTCGGATGCTTTCGCTACTTGTTGCAAATCGACATACTCCACTGCCGCGTGCGCTTGGTCGATACTGCCTGGCCCGAAGATGATTGTTGGAATCCCAGCCCGGCCCAGCTTGCTCGCGTCGCTGCCAAACGGGACACCAATGGGCTCATTGTTCTCGCGCATCTCACTCAACGCCCGTCTCGCCACTCCCACGATCGCACTGTCGGTTGAGACCGTCCACGCTTCGTCGACCAACATGGGCTCCTCCATACGCACGTCCATGTCCGGAACCTGTTGCTTTAACGATAAAATCAAATCCTGATAGTGTTCCAATACCTCGGAAACCGATTCGTGCGGAAGCAATCGGCGATCGATTTCCATTACGCAGTGATCCGGAACGAAGTTAACCTGTACTCCACCGTGGATTTTGCCAACATTGCAGCTCGCGGGCCCGAGCAATGGATGATTGCTTTCTGCAAGCATGGTATTGTCCAATTCGAAGGCCAACGCGACGCGTGCTAAATGGTAAATAGCATTGGTGCCCAAATGCACTTTAGAACTGTGAGCTGATTTTCCGTGAGCTGTTACCCGCCATCGAAGTACTCCTTTGCTGGCGATGGCAACTCGCAACTCGGTCGGCTCCGCCACAATCGCTGCGTCGGCCCGCAACTCCTTGCAGAGTCTCGTCACGCCTTGAAAGGAATACTCCTCATCCACCACCGCAGCGAGCAAAACATCGCAGGGCGGAACAACTCGATTTTCTTTCAGCGAGGCAACAGCATGCATCATTCCTGCTAGCCCCGCTTTGGTATCGCACGCGCCTCGTCCATACATCAAACCGTTTTGTACACTCGGCTCAAAGGGCGGAATCGCCATGCCTTGAACGGAAACGGTATCCATATGCGCCTCTAGTAGAATTCGACGATTGGAATTCCGTCCAGGCAATCTGGCAATGACATTCGACCGTGCGGGGATAGCCCCCGTGGCATCGATTGCATCCTGACGCCACGTCTCTATCCCGCGATCGGCAAAAAACCTTTCTACATAGTGCGAAAGCTCTGACTCCCCCGGGCCATCCTCGTAGAAAGCATTGACACTGTTGATCCGAATGAGATCCGCCAGCGTAGCGGTGAGAGCATTCAATTGCGGCCTCCTTGCCGAAGATGACTATCGAATGCGTCTAGATCGACGTTCCTGCCACTCAAAACCAAGACAACGTCCCCTTCTCCGCTCAAGTCAACTTGGTTGCACAGCGCTGCTGCAATCGTAATTGCTCCAGACGGTTCCGCACGCAAACCATGACGATGGTATAGCCACGACATAGCCTGTTGGATTTGAAGATCGCTTACGACAACCGATTCCTGTACCAGCGTCCGAAGGATAGGCCAATTATGGACTCCCACGTCGTACGACAGGAGTCCATCGCAAATGCTCGTCGGCTTTGGCAATCGAACTCGCTCCTTTGCAATGAGCGATTGACGAAAGTCATCCGCTCCCTCAGGCTCAACTCCGATGACGCGAGCAGACGGATATCTCGCGGCAATAGAGATAGCGTGTCCCGCCATGAGCCCGCCCCCGCTAACCGCACAGATAAAGTGAGAAACATCGCGTCGGTCTTGCGTAAGGGCTTGGGTGATCTCAAGCCCGCCAACTCCGTTGCCAGCAATGACATGCGGGTCATCATAAGGGGACGCTTGCAATGCGTTCTCGTTTTCCGCAATATCACGAGCCATTTTGTCGCGAGCCCCAGTCAAATGATCGGTCGCAATATCGTAAGTGCGAATCTCAGCGCCAAAGGATCGCGTCAGCTCAAATTTGATCTTCGGAGCGGAGTCCGGCATAACGATGATGACGCGTTTCCCGTAACGCATTCCAGCGAACGAGATACCTGATGCGAAGTTTCCGGACGAGTGGGCTGCAACAGGACGAGTCTCTAGATCGTGTAAATGGTTTTCCATCCAATTGAGCGCGCCCATCAATTTGAATGAGCCTACAGGTGTCCAACCGTAGTCTTTAATCCAGACACGACGACTCGACGCTAGCCCTAGCTCCTTTTCCAACGCATACGAGCGAATCAGCGGTGCAGGTGAGATGTGTTGCAGCATGACACGCTGTGCGGCATGTACATCGTCTATCGATATGGGGAGGATCGTATTCATCATTGCAACCTAAGCGATTATGTCTTTTGCGACTTGGCCCGCG
>CAIXME010000009.1 GCA_903920425.1 uncultured Pirellula sp.
ATCGACATCAAAACGACGAAACGTAATGGTCGCGTTGTCGGTATCGTTCCTGTCAGTGACGATGACGAACTCATGATGATGACGGTTCGCGGCAAGATACAACGGGTTGCAGCCAAGGACATCAGTGTCATCGGTCGAAATACCCAGGGTGTGCGTGTGATGAGTTTGGATGAAAACGATACGTTGACCGCTATTGTGCGCGTCCCACCAGACGAAATCGACGAATCCGCCATCATGACTCCTGAGCCGCCAATCGCTTCTGCTTCGTCAGCCCCGATGATCGACGCCGTCCCATTTGATGCTGCTGGTGACGCTGATCGCGATGCGGATACCGATTCAGACATGGACGAATCGGATGAGGATAGCCTAAGTTAGGCGAATAGAATTCGTGACTACACCACAGTCGGATTCATTGCTAATCCTTGTATGCACGTACAACGAGCGAGGGAATCTTCCTTCGCTGTTCGAGAGAATACAATCGGCCGTCTCTAATGCCAACATACTCGTCGTGGATGACAATTCACCTGATGGGACCAGTGCATGGGTGGAGGAGTATATGCAGGCCAACTCGAACGTGCATCTGATACGGAGAGCTGGCAAGCTTGGACTGGGAACAGCGATTCGAGAGGGGATGGAGTTTGCGATCAACGCGAATTACCAATGGGTTCTTAATTTGGACGCCGACTTGAGTCACGACCCGGCAGCGATTCCTAGCTTGCTAGAGTACCGTGACGAATGCGATGTCGTCATCGGTTCGCGTTACGTGAGCGGCGGCGGGATGGTTGGCTGTTCCTGGCGGCGGGTGTTTGTGAGTCAGTGTGCCAACGCCTACGCGAGATGGATTATCGGGTGGGCCGTTCGCGATTGCAGCAGCGCGTTCAGGCTGTACCGAGTCGAAAAGCTGAGGCAGATTCAGCTGCGTCAAATGCAGGGAGTCGGCTACGGATTCCTCGAGGAGGTGCTGTGGCATTTGCTCCATATCGGCTCGCGACTGCGCGAGGTCGGAATCGTGTATACCGAGCGCCGAGAGGGGAAATCCAAGATCTCGATCAAAGAAGCCCTTTCCACTATCGGGTCCATCCATCGTGTTGCAAGTTTGCAGAGGACTGCAAAGTCAGCCCAAAAGGGTTGAGGGTTTTGGGCCATCTCGCGGGCTGATTGGGCTCGTGGGTTGATTATGCTCGAGGGCTGTTTGGGCTGGCGTTCATGCCAATTGTAAGGTCTGAGGCATGTATAGGGTTGCATCGGGTTGCATCGCATATGATCAATGATTGCGATATAGCATCGGCCTGATAGGTCTCCACGAATTAATTGCATGATCCCGTGGAGCCATGTTGGACGTTTGGCCGATCCTCAAGATTGCTGATCGAAGGGTTCAGCTGCGATGTAACAGTTCATTCCCAATGGTGAAACGAATCTTGATTCGTCCTGAAACTATGTGGCGAGCATTTTTTTGTGCAGTTGGAATCGTCCTCATCATTATGGGGATCGAATGCTTACTCATCGATAGTGCCGTCTTGGTAGCGGGCGTGATCGATGATCCCAGCATGATGCCTCAGCAGCAGAACGGCGGTCTTTTTTCGGCACCGCCAACGACGGTCGATCGCGTGTTTAAACCATCGGAGTGGTTTCCGTGGTCGCTGGTAGCAAGCGGTGCGATTGTGTTGCTCTATTCCATTTCGCTGCGCAAGAACCCTGGTTGATTGTTGTCAGGTTGCGGTCGCGTTCCTACATCGACGTGTAGGGTGCTTCTTCGCCGCGCAGTTGTGAGAGGGCGTTACCGGCTGCCCGTTGTTCGGCTTCTTTTTTGTTGCGGCCCCAGGCGGGTGCGAATCGTTTCCCCGTAATCTCTGCAACAATCTGAAAGTGCTTGCTGTGGTCGGGGCCACACTCGTCCACGAGTCTGTAGACGGGCGTTCCTTTCAAATCACGTTGAGCGAGTTGCTGTAACAGCGATTTGAAATTGCCGCCACCGTGTCCGTCGGCAGCCAGACGAATCTCAGGCTCCATGTGTTCCAAGATAAATCGGGTGGCGGTCTCATATCCACCGTCGAGGAAGATCGCCGCCACGATCGCTTCGAAAACATCGCTGAGGAGGCTGCGAGGCATTCCTGTTCGAAGCATTCCTCGCCCGACGATCAAGCAGCTATCTAAGTCCAGTTGTCGCGAAATTTTGGCGCATACGCGGCGAGAAACGACGACGGATTTGATCTTGGTCAGTTCGCCTTCGAGGTATTCCGGGTAGGATCGAAACAATCGTTCGCAAACGACGACACCGAGAATAGAGTCACCCAGAAACTCCATCCGTTCATTCGACTGGGTTCTCGTCGTCGCGACACTGGAGTGAGTCAGCGCGGACAACAGGAGCGACGGATCGCGAAACCTGTATCCAATAATTTGCTGGCAACGCTCCACCTTTTCATCAACGCTGAGTGTGTCGTCTGGAGAAGGGATGTCGCTCATGGCCGGAAGATCAGGTACCAGTCGTACTTTTAGGGGTGAAGAACTTTTCTGTTATCGCAGGTTGTTGCATCAACGACTAGCCCGCACTCAAAAAACCAGACAATCATCATAATCAAATTGCATAGTTGACGTCTTGCGAACCGAGGACAAAACAAAATAGTCGTGCCAAAATAGTTTTAATCAGGCAGTTTCCCAGGCGGACGTCCGAGTTCATGACACAGTTGCTATTCATCGCGATTGGCGGGCTTGCGATATGTTTCGCTTTGGTTTTGACGCGATCACTATTCGCGATTGCCTCGGATGGCCTGCAAAATCGCAACGCGGTTCAATTGCAAATGCGAGAAGACTATCTCGCAAAGAAGGAACTTTCGGTAAAGCTTAAACAAACCTTCATCGATTTATCCATGAGCCGTCGTCAGGCTGTTTGGAGAAATGTCCTCGTCGTTAAAATCGTTCAAGAGTCCGAGGATGTGCGGTCATTCTATTTGATTGATCCAGACCAAGAGCCATTGCCCGCATCGCAGCCTGGGCAGCATATCTTGGTTGAGCGATCGAGAAAGATCGAATCGCAGGGGGCGTGCAGGTGCTACTCTTTGTCCGACGATTGCGTGGCAGGGCACTGGAGGATTTCGGTCAAGAAGAACTCCGACTACCTACAAAGCATGAGTCGGTGGTTGCACGAAGAAGTCTCTGTTGGCGATACGTTGAAAGTTCGCGGGCCATCGGGTGCATTTTATTTGTCGTCGGATCCGTCGAGGCACGTTGTTTTGGCCAGTGCGGGGATTGGCATTACCCCCATGTTGCCGATGTTGATTGAATCGATTCGTCGCGGCAACCCATCGATTCGGTGCTTTGCTCAATATCGAGATGTGGCTCATATGCCATTCGCAGATTCGCTGCTCCATATTGCATCTCAGCATGAGCAAGTGGAAATGAACGTGTGGATCAGCCGATTCCCAAAGGGTGTTCGGCGATCGACGGATAGTTTAATTCGGGAGGGTAAGTTTCAAGCGGTTTCGATGCTCGACTCGCCATGGGCAATACAAGAGACCGATTACTATCTTTGCGGGCCTGAGGCTTGGCAGGAGCAGATGAGCAAAGATCTGAATGCTGCTGGCGTTGCAACGGAAAACATTCGATATGAGTTGTTTCAGCAATCGGAGAAACCGGCGGTTGCAGCGGCGGACGTTGTACCCCGTTCGGTTCACTTTAAGCAATCCAATGCAACGTTGAAGTTCGATAACAGCCAGTCCAATTTGCTTGGATGTGCAGCAAAGAACCATGTTAATCTGGAGAGCGGCTGTAGAACGGGAGCATGCGGTAGTTGCGCCATTCGGCTCTTGCATGGAAAGGTTCGGTATACGCGAGAACCACAGTTCCAACTAAAGTCCAATGAAATTTTGCCTTGCGTGTGCATCCCCGAGAGCGACTTGGTTGTTGATGCGTGATGCACATGCCGATTCCGGCTGCATTTTCAGAGATTGAGTTTCCGTCCACGCAGTTTTTCGTTCCTTTCTGAACGGCGTCGGATTAAGGTATGGGGCGTCTGGCCGTCTCCTAAATCACGATTGATGCACCTGCAACATCGCCTCGATATGAAAACGCAAGCGATGGCCTCCGAGGAATGCTCGCAGGTGCTCACGAACCTATTGGACTTTTGTTATGGCTTGCTTTTCCATTCCGCTATCCGTGCGTTCACTCGCGGACCATGTGTATTGCAGTGCAATTGCATTGGTTTTGCTTGCGACTTCTGCAGGTAGCCTTTGCTCCCAAGACGCCAAGCCGCAAGCGGAGCCTATCAAGATTCTGTTTGCGGGTGATGTCATGCTGGACAATGGCCCTGGTCATGTTTTGGCAAACGGGAACGATCCATTTGCGGGCTGCAAGGAGCTTTTTTCCGGAGTCGATCTGAGGGTTGGCAACTTGGAGTGCGTCATCGGCCATGGAGGCGAACAAAAGCTGAAGCCGTTTGTATTTCGTGGAGCCTCGAACTCTCCGGCATTCCTAAAGAAGTACTTTGATGCAGTGAGCCTAGCCAATAATCATTCAATGGATTTTGGAGTGGACGGCATGAATGAAATGCTCAATGTCCTCGAACAAGAGGAACTGCCTTACTTTGGCGCGGGACGGAACATTGCACAGGCCAACCGTCCGTATGTGGTAGAAATCAAAGGGCATCGGATCGCGGTACTGGGCTACAACGAGTTTTATGCAGAGGACTACGCGGCCACGAAAGACCAAGCGGGAAATGCCCCGTTGGTAGACGCTGCTGTAATGCGAGGGATCCGGCATGCAAAGGAAAAGTTGCACTGCGATATTGTGATCCCGTTCCTCCACTGGGGCGAGGAGCTGATGGCCGAACCTCGAGTGGACCAAAAGCAAATGGCCAAGCGATGGGTGGACGCTGGCGCGACCGCCGTGATCGGTGCTCATCCGCATGTCACGCAAACGGTCGACGTTTACCGTGGGGCTCCGATTGTTTACAGCTTGGGGAATTTCGTTTTTGACTACTATCCAGGTGATCCTCTAGAATGGGTTGGATGGGTTGTGATTCTCAACATCGATGCCGAAAGCAAAGTGGAAATGGACATCCGGTCGGTGGTCATGGACGCCTCGGGGTGCCCGAAAATCGCCCCAACCGAGTGATTTTGGGTGGGTAAATGAAGCGATTTGGGGCCGAAAAGTCAGAGTGATCGGAACTACCGACGCGATCGGTGTCTTCCGACCTTTTTCGTCAGGTTGTCCAATTTCAGATACTGGAATCCTGCCAAACCGTAGACTAGTCTAATAGGGCAGAAAATTTTCTCGTTTGTACTCTCTCTTCGAAGTGACAACCGGCATGGCAACTTACGTATCCCTCGATGAAGCCGCAAAGATCCTTGGAATATCCTCCGATGAACTCGTTGAGATGCGTTCCAGAGGAGAGATTTTTGGCTATCGAGATGGCTCGTCTTGGAAATTCAAATCCGAAGAGATCGATCGTGTCCAATCCGAATTAGGCGGAGATGCGATGGACGAAGAAGCTGGTGGATCCTCCATCTTGGTATCGGAGCGTCAGGTTGGACCTTCGGGTAGCAAGAGCGGCTCGGTCATGACACCGGGTAGCAATAGCGAGATCGGCTTGGGCAGCGAGCTGAAAATGGCCGCAAGCGACAGTCGTGTTGGAAGTGACGTTGCGTTGGTCCCGGACAAGAGTGGTAGCGGAGTTCGACTCGTTAACAAGTCATCGGCCAGCAATAGTGATGTTGCAGGCATCTCCGATCTTCAGTTGCACGAAGAGGGCGGTTCAGGCAGCGAAGTGGAACTTGGCAGCGATTTGAAATTGGTTGCTGATGGCACAGCGGGTGAGAGCGGACTTGACCTGATGAGCAAAGATTCCAACGTGCTTGGGTCCGACATTGCGTTGCAGTCTGGTTCCTCGGGTGGAACACCCGCGGTGAGCGGTAGCGGTAGTTTGGACCTTGGCGGAGATCTTGAATTGGCCAGCGATGACGAAGACGATTTGGTATTGGGTTCGGACTCGGGTGTTGGACTCGGATCCGAAAGTGGAATTAACTTGATGAGCCCATCCGACAGTGGTCTATCTCTCGAAGATGAGCCATTGGATTTGGCTGGAACCGGTATCTCTGGTTTGGACCTCGGTGCAGAAGTCGCCAGTGGCTCCGGCTCCGGTGGAGGAGTTGGTTCAGCGAGCGGCATCAGTGGGCTTGGCAGTGGAGCTCTCATCGATTTCCAACAAGGGGACGAATTCCAATTGACCCCATCGAGCGGAGGCATTGAAGTCGATGACGACAGCGGCTCGCAGGTGATCGAGCTAGAAGATTCAACCGAGTTCGGAGCTATTCCGGTCGGAGCGGGTGGATTTGATCCGATTCAGGAAGAAGGCGGGTTTGGCGACGGAGATGGATTTGGAGAGGAAGCTGCATTGGCGGGTGGTGCCGTTACTGCGGGTGCTGCGATGCGTGCAATCCCTGAGTCTCAGTATTCAACGTTGGACGTATTCGGTTTGCTGGGTATTTTGACGTTGATGGGCTTCTGCGGTCTGTTCGTTTCGGACTTGATGCGAAACATGTGGGCCTGGGAAGATCAAAACACCTACACGTCGAGCTTGACCGCAATGTTGGCCAAGGCCATGGGACGTTAATCACGTCACGCGTGTTCGCTTACCATGCAGCCTTGATCTCTTTTAGCTTGGCTGCATCTTCAGACTTTTTGTAGTACTCATCCAGCGGATAGCAGCCTGATGCAAGTCCGTTGCGAGGGGCGGTCGTGCAGTCGGAAAAAGTCCTGCACACCAATTTGCGTTGACTAGGTAGTCCGTTGATCGCATCCCATAACTGCTGCGGATAGGACAATACCATTCTGCCGAGGCCAATAAAGTCGATTTGTCCGGCTTGCAATTGGAACCCCGCGACCCCGGGCAAGAACTCTTGCAGGTAGGAGTATCCCGAGCCGACCATGAGCATTTCCGGGCGTTGAGATTTAAGTTGTTTTGCCGTATTGATGTGCTTGGCCACGGACAGTAATGGATCTTCGTGCGGCTGATAACCATCCGATGGCGGATAGGCAGCGGGTCTCAAGATATGGGGCGTGTAGTAGGGACTACCGGCGGACAAATTGATTAGCCGAACACCCACTTCGGAAAGCTTGCCCAGGAGCATTGCCACCTCCGTTAAGTCGGGTTCGGTAGGGTTGGATTCGTTGATGCCGAATCCCCACACGTATGGCAAAAGATGGGAATGCTCAACCGGCATGCCTTCACCTTGTTTGCCCGCTTGAGTCGTCGCGGGGTTGGGGGTGAACGGAACCGAATCGAATACGCTCAGTCGAACACCGATTCCAAGCCCGGGCGCGTCTCGCTGTACTGCGCGGATGATTTCTAAAAGCAAACGCGATCGATTCTCAAAGGAACCACCGTAGGGTCCCTTGCGACATTTAGCGCCTAGAAACTCATGGAGCAAATACCCGTGGCAGCATTTGATGTCCACGAAATCCGCACCAATGCGTTGTGCTAACTGTGCCGCGCGTGCGTAGTCGGCAATCAGTCCTTCCAATTCGGCGTCCGTCCAAATCATCTCGTCGCTATCCACGGAGAACTTGGAATCGAGGATCGGATGGCGATAGGCTACTTTTGGCTCCCAGCGTTTTTTGTCGTTGGGTCTACAAAATCGTCCGGAGTGTGTCAGTTGGAATCCCACGACGAGATCATCCGTTTGGTGATACAGAGTTCGATGGCTTTCCTTTAGTCCGTTCAGCAGTTCCGTGATTGATTTTTCGTTGCCAGGCAGGAGCATCAGCTGATTTGGGTTGGCTCTGCCATCGGGCCGGACCGCCATTGCCTCTCCCCCCCAGATTAACTTGGCGCCGCTCTCGCCGAACCGGTTCCATCGCCGCAAGGTGGGTTCGGTGGGCTGGCCGGAAGTGCTGGCATCCCAGCCTTCCATCGGTTGGATTGCGATGCGATTGCCGATCGACCGGCCGTTCCATTGAGCGGTCGTCAGAAATGGCGAGTCCGCACCGTCGTATTTGTCCAGGAGCGGCAGTTCGATCCCGAGTCGGTGGGTATGTTCGCGGAATGCATCGCCGCTCTTTAGGGAGGTCAATTTGGTGAGCACGTGGTTCATTGCGGTAATCCGGGTAGACTTTTCCGTTAAAATAGACTTTTCGTTTAAGTTGCGAAGGCCGTATGACCGAAACCCAGGATAGCCCGACTTTTTACCCCCGTCGCATTGCTTTCGGATTGATGATGATGAGCAGATTCCTAGAAAACGCTAGCACCCCCTCAGTTCATTTTCCCTTTGCAGGCCAGGCTGACCGAAAAGCCTCGCTATTTGTCCTGGGCTTGGCCATGTTGTTAAGCATTTCGTCGGGGTGTTCGGCATTGGTTGGCAAAACGAAAGGCCCGCTGGACAATCTGGATACGTCTGGACTCAAGCAAGCGGGATACACCTTTGGTGACTATGGAGCGAACAAGACTATCGCGACCGACGATGGTAAGCCAGCCATTGTATTGGAAGTGAACAACGGCAAGCGTCACTTCGAAAAGATCCCATTGGTTCCTGGTCAATCGATGTTCATTGCGGACCTAGTTCGCGATGCCAAGCTGCAGAAGAAGATCGGCAAGATCAAGGTGACCGTATTGCGGCCCAATGGCGTGAATCAACCACCTGTCCGTTTGGACGTCGATTTTGACGATAGCGGAAAGCATGTGATGGAGGGGCAAAACTATTCCTTGCGTGCTGGCGACCACGTGATTGTGTTGCAAGACGATCGATCGTTCTTGACCGCGATGGTACCTGAATTGCCGTTCATGAAACGATAGTGTGGGATGGGATCGGTTAGCACTGTCGACAATAATTTTATCAATATAGCGACCACCGTCTCGGGTGTTTTCCTCGTCATGGCGATGGGAGCGCTCGCGCGGTATCTCAAATGGTTCACTAGCGAAGTCGATCGATCGATGGCGGGGTTTACCGCCAACGTTTTGTTGCCATCGTTCTTTTTTCACCGGATCATGACCGATCCCAAGTTGTCTACCAACTTGGATGCTTGGACCCCAACACTGTTCGGGGCCGGATTAACAGCGCTTGGGTTTTTGGTTTCCTCGCTTGTGGTGTATGCGGTCGGGAGATGGTTCGGATTGCAGTCCGAATCGGAGCGACGCACGTTTACCCTCTGTACTGGAATAGCCAACTATGGTTACATTCCAATCCCGCTTGCCGAGGCCTTTTACCCTGACTGCATCGTGACCTTGTTGGTGCACAATGTGGGGGTCGATATGGCGCTTTGGAGCATCGGTTTGTTTATCATTTCCGGACTTGGGTTGAGGAAATCATGGCGTCGCATTGTGTTTAGTCCGCCGTTGGTTTCTGTTGCGATCGCCATTCTCATCCGTCAGCTGGGCGGGCAAGCTTATGTGCCACAACCTTTGTTGCATATGACGAGCCAGCTTGGACGTTGTTCGATTCCCATGGGCCTAGTTCTCAGCGGAGCGATCATCTTTGATTACACAGGCAAAGTGAAGTTCGGCGAAGCGTGGCGACCGTTCGTGTTGGCTATGGCCGTTCGCGTGGTGCTGCTCCCGATCCTCTTCTTGTCGATTGCCAAATTCGGTGGGCTCGCTACGGAATTGCAACAGGTTCTCCTCTTGCAAGCGGCGATGCCGGCAGCCACATTTCCGATTGTCATGACGCGGTTGTACAATCAGAGCATCGAAACAGCTTGGACCGTTGTCGTTGGCACATCGGTCTTTGGAATCATTTCCATTCCGATCTGGATGGTTATCGGGGCTAGTTGGCTTGGACTCTAAATTCGGATGCCTGCGCTATCGTGGCGATTTTGCTTGGTATCCAGGGGTTGTGACTCCTTTTTGGGGCATGATAATCGGTTGAAACTGGTGTTTTTCGGGCTTGCCCCATGGCCCTTTGTGGATTCGTTTGTCACACTAACGAGTGATACTAGAATTTCACAAAGGAAAGAGAAAAATGCAGTCTGATGACGAAGTAGATTCGCGGTTGGATATCTTGGTCGATGCTATCGAGGCCGAGGATAAAGACGCGATCATGGCTTGGATCCGAGGCGAGAAGTTCACCTTGGTATCGTTGAGCAACGACGAGGAATCGTTGTCTGCCATGATTTTGGAAACAGAAGAGTTTCCTGCCCTCGTTGCGTTCTTGAGTTCCGACCACGCAGAGCAGTTCGTGGACTCGATCGCAGATCAAATCGAAGGCGAAGAAGTCGACCTGTTCGAGGTATCAGGCGAAGACTTGCTGACACCGTTGGCGGAAGAATTTGGACTGCTGATCAATCCTGAGTCTGATGATGCAGTCATGATTGAGCCAGCTTTGTTGCAGCGAGACGGTGCGGAATCAGAAGATTCTGATCCGGATTCAGACGACTAGCGTATACCTAGCGCAGGCGAAGACAGTTTCCAATGTTGGTGGAATGAGATTTTAGAAATGGCCTTGAAACAAAAAGTTATTTCTCTGTCTGTTTGGTTGGCATTTGGTTGTGGGGCTGTGGTTGCTCAACAGCCTGCTGCCTCCGCACCAACATCGTCTGTTGCTGGGACTCGCAATGCTTCGGCGGTTTACCCTTTGGACGGGGTGGTTGATTCGACTGGAGCTGTTTGGGTTGTAGATCGGAACGCGCCTGGCGTTTGGAAGTATTCTGAAAGCAAGTTGGAGTTGGCGGTTGCCGGATCCAAGAAATTGCGTCAGCCTCTAAACGCGGTGCGTTGCATCGCTATCGCTCCGAATGGGGCGATCTATGTTGGAGATCCTGCGACACGCGAAGTGTACGTTCGCACTGAATCCAACGAGATGAAGCCGCTCATGTCCGGCATTATTGGGATTCCAATGGATATTGCCGTTTCCAGCAATGGCACGTTGTACGTCGCAGATGCGGAACGACGCGTGGTCTGGAGCAAAGCGCCGGACGCCGACAAGCCAACGGTCTTCGCCGCAGCCAATCCAAGCGGTTTGTTTGTGGACAAGCAAGATCGAGTCTGGGTCGTGTCGAAAGATGCTGAGCAACTACAGCGTTTCGATTCCAGTGGAAAAAAGGAAG
>CAIXME010000010.1 GCA_903920425.1 uncultured Pirellula sp.
AGCTCCCGTGTTCTCAGAAACACCCAGCTTAGACATTTTGAACAATAAAGCATGGGAGTTCTTCCCTGCAGTGCAGGACCCGAATGGTGACAGAGTATTGTTGTCGCTCGTTTCGGGGCCCACTGGGCTTGTTGTCGCCAAGGATACCAACGGAAACATGTCGCTGGTAAAGTGGCACCCAACGTTGATTGGCGAGTATTCTTTCGTTCTTGCAGCGGAGGACTCTCGCGGCGGTCGTTCAACCTATCGCTATATGGTACGTGTCGTATCGGACATTTCACCACCGCCTCGCTTATCTGGTCAGCCGCAAGGGCCTGCGGTGATCGGCGAAGTTTGGAATTATGAAGTTACTGCAATCGAAGAAGAAAGCAGTTCCGTCCATTTTCAATTGGTTGATCCCCCCGCCGGAATGACTATCAGTTCCATCACAACCAACCCAAACAACCCCAAGGAGCATAAGGCAAAGATTACATGGATCCCTGCTACCATTCCGGGAAACTACCACGTTCATCTTTGGGTTACCGACGACGAACAGCGACTGCATGGCTCGGCTCAAATCTTTACGCTACCAGTTCGCGTTCCCAATCAACCACCGATCATCGAATCTATTCCCTATGATGCCATGGTCGGCGCTCCATGGACCTACAAGATATTCGCGAGAGATCCAGACGGGGATCATTTGAGCTATGAATTGATCCAAAGCCATCCAGGTTTATCATTAGATAAGCAAAGTGGACTATTGAAGTGGACACCGACAGTCCCAAATGAAACCAATTCCATGGTGGCAAAGATTCGAGTCGATGATGGACATGGCGGCAACGCTGAACAAGAAGTTTCGATTCGTGTTCTGCCGTCCACCAACCAAGGTTGGTCGCCGTACGTGGTCAACAACCCCACCGGTCCCGTTTGGACAAACGCCGTTTGGACTCATCAATTGCAAGCCCTAGACCCGAACGGTGAAGCCAGCAAAATCGCCTTTGCATTACAAGGTTTTGGATTTCGCGAAAGCGATTTGACTTCATCCAACGCAGTCTCGGTGAGTGGGGCTGGCCTCGTTAGCGTCGACCCATCTAAAGTCCCGGGCATCGTGCTTGACTCCGAAGGGTATCTCATCCAAGTGCGCATGCAGGACGAGTCCGGGGCAATCTCTCTTTATGAACTACGGTTCGCTTTTTCGAGCCTTAATCAATGGCCATCGTTCATCGAACTGGCTCCACCTAGCAGCGAGTTGACTTCTGGCGCACGATGGACCATTCAGTCGAATGCGATAGACCGAGATGGACCTGCGGCCGTGAAGTATTCTAGTCCGATCGACACAATCCCTGTGAACCCTTCGGGATTCGTCGATTTTACTGTCCCTGCTAATTCAACCCAATCAACTTTTCCCCTCGTAATTCGAGCAACGGACGGATCGCAAACGGCTGACGGCAATGCAATCCATGTCACGCAGGCGGTGACACTGATTCGAACCGACCATCCGGTCAATGCTCCGCGAATAACATCGCAGCCCTCCGTGGCGACATACGTTTCGGATACGGTCAGCTACTTCTATCAAGTGAGATCGCCGGATGGACCGTTGACCTACCGATTGGCCACGGGACCGAGTGATATGTCGATCGATGCAAACGGGCTTGTCTCGTGGAAGCCATCCGAGTTTGGAAACTATCCCGTTGCAATTGAGGTGACGGATACAAATGATCGCCAAACAGTTCAGCGGTTTACCGTTTCCGCGGTAAAGCCATATGTGCTTAATGAACCACCAGAAATAATCTCGAAGCCCACGGGGCCGGCTGCCCGTGATTTGAAATACACCTACCAAGTTTCGGCCAGTGATGTTAACAGTGACACGTTGGCCTTCTCGCTGGCTTTAGGTAGTCCCGAAGGAATGTCCATCAATCAAAATACAGGCTTGTTGGAATGGACACCAACGGTTGCTGGTCAATTTCCAGTGGAAGTGGTTGTTCGGGAGGTCAAGCAGCCTGGGCGAGAATACGAGGCGCTTGAGACGCGACAAGCGTTTACATTGACTGTTTTGAAAAATGCACCGCCCGAGTTTACGCAAGTTCCGATTGATGGCTCGTTCATTATTGGATCAACTTCCTTCTCCTCTCAGATTATTGCCTCGGACCCCAATGTCGAAGATCGAGCAAAACTGCGATATACACTGGTCTCTCCGCCGCCAGGGGCCAAAATCGATAGCGATGGCTTGTTCACGTACACGACCAACGATATCGAATCGTTAGGTAAACATACGATTACCGTCCGAGTACAGGACCCGTCGGGAGCAGAGGATATTGCAACTTTCGCGGTCCAGGCGCTTTCGGAACAAAACCATGCACCAAACTTCGTATCACGGTTTCGAAATTCGCTACCAGCTGGAAAATTGTACGCGCTGGAACTAGTTGCAAATGATCCCGATGGCGACGACGTTCTCTTTGCGTTAGAGGGGGCCCCAAGCGGGATGAAACTGGAGAATAGCAATATCCTCGTTTGGACACCGCCCAAAGAATGGATTGATCAGCGAATTCGTTTTACGATTCGAGCGACTTCGAAACGCGAATTACCGACCAAATTGGAGGCAACCCAAGATGTTGATGTTTTGATTACCTCTTCAGTGGTCAACAATGCGCCGGTGGTAGTCTCGACTGCAAAGCGAGCAGCTATCGTTGGGCTGCCTTATCGTTATCATGCAGTGGCTACTGACCAAGATTACGACACAATTTCGTGGAGGCTGAATTCAGGCCCCAACGGTTTGTCTGTGGACCGGCGCTCCGGAGTGGTAACTTGGACGCCAACCACGAATCAACTTGGTGAACATGCGGTAAGTCTAATTGCCTCGGATGGCTTCGGTGGACTAACGATGCATTCCTTCACTATTGTGGTTCGAGAGTCTAATCTCCCTCCGGTCATCACTTCCGATCCGCCTTCATTTGCGGAAATCGGAAAGGAGTACATCTACCAAATTCAAGCTCACGACATCGAAGGGAGCGAATTGACTTACTCCTTGTCCGGGGACGTTGCCGAGGCGGAAAAGCTGGGTTGGCGAATCAATTCGCGAACTGGAGTGCTCACCATCACGCCTACGAAGTGGCACAACTCACGATATCAAGTATCGGTTTCAGCAAAAGATGAATATGGAGGCGAAGTCACGCAAGATATCGAGGTGACGACATTTGATCCCTTGATCAATAAGCCTCCGGTCTTCACGAATTCATTGCCGGATTACTGGGTCATCGATGGCATGACGCAGTACCGTATGCTGGCCGTGGATTCGTCGCCAGGCAATAGTCAATTGCGTTTCAGCGGCTCTGCCCGAAACCCATCTGGGATGAGTATTGATCCGCTCACAGGCGTTATCCAATGGCAACCCACCCTCGCTGACGTCGGCCTACATTCAGTCGTTGTTCGTGCCGACGACAACCAGTTTGTCGCTCATCATTCCAAGCAAGTCATGGTGCGAACGAATGAGCTGCCGGTCATCGAGTCTGTTGCTGACCAACGTCTCACCGGCGGACTTGATTGGGAGTTCCGAACGCGAGCCTCCGATCGCGATGGTGATCCGTTGCGATACGCGTTGACGGTGCTCGACGCGCCTGGCAGCACTATCGGGCTATCCGTAGATCCGAATACGGGGGTGCTTACGTGGCCAACGCCAATCGTAGCCTCTTCACAAAGCTATTTACTCAGGGTACACGCAACCGATCCACTCGGTGGATCCAGTCAAATTGATTTCCGTGTGATCCTGGATGGAGATTTGCAGGGGCCGATCGTCTCGTTCCAAACCAATCCGGTTACATTGGAAACAGACAACTCCCAGTCCGGGGCGCTGCCCGATTCGCGTATTCGGAATGCTCAAGTCATCGTTAGCGCGGTAGACAATGTAGGTGTTGAT
>CAIXME010000011.1 GCA_903920425.1 uncultured Pirellula sp.
CTTCGCAGGTAAGCGGAGGCAGAATCATCCGGTGATAAGTGGTGCTGTCGAACGGTGAGATGCCTTCGCGAATAGAAGACTTGCTATTTCCATGCATCAAGACCGCGATTGCTCTATTGCCTTACGCGCGGCGGTGGTCTTCGCCTCGCTTGGTTTGGCGATTTAGGGAATTGCAGTTGCTGGTCTCGTAACTTAGCGACGAGTCGTTCAACGGTATCAACCTCTTGCTTCGCAAGATCTTGATACTCTTCGGAATCGTTGACGATATGAAACAACGATCGCTCTCCGGTTGAGAACTCAATCAGCTTCCAAGGTCCATCGAAGAGTGCTGTATTGTTCATCGCGATCGAAAAGCACTCGCGTTCTTGCTCCAGACCATTTTCGATCGCCGACCATTGGCTTGTTCCATCCAATTTCGCTTGATCTCTCATGGTTATATTGACGGCGTGGACGAGTGTTGGGTAGATGTCTTGAGCACAAATGGGTTGATCGCAGTAGCTTCTAGCGGCCAGTTTCTGCGGCCAACGCAGGAAGCATGGTACGCGAATTCCACCTTCGTAAACACTTGATTTGTTTCCTCGCAATGGAGTGTTTCGTCCTGTTTGGTCCGCCCCGTTGTCCGACAAGAAAACGACGAGCGTGTTGTCTCGCAACCCATTCTTATCCAGCGTATTGAGAATCTGACCAACAGCATCATCCAAAGCCTCGATAACGGCCGCTCGAACAGCTTCGGCTGGAGACAAGTACGGATAATTTTTGACGTAGTCCGGCGGAGCAGCTAACGGAAAATGAGGCGCGTTGAAGGCCACATGCAGATGAAACGGCCGCTTGACGTCGCGATTCTCGATCAAACGACTCGCTTCGTCCGCCAACAGCTGTGTTGAATAACCCTCTTCCTGGAGAGTGACTTCGTCTCGCTGCCAATCGACTTTACCGTTGCGGCTTGTGTGTCGAAAGTAGTCGATCTCCGGACCGAGAAAACCATAGAAATGGTCAAAGCCGCTTTTCAATGGAGGACTACCATTACCGATATGCCATTTACCGACTGCAAAGGTTTGATAGCCCGCCGATTGCAGCGTCCTAGGCAACGTCGGTAGCCCGGCCGGCAAGCCTTCATCGCGAGCTTGTAGAGCATGAACGATTCCGAATCGCTTTGGCATCATACCTGTTAGCAAGGCAACTCGAGAGGGACTGCACAATGGGTACGTGTAATATCGTCTTAGTTCCATACCCTCTAGTGCGAGACTATCGATTTGAGGAGTGGGGATATTACCTCCATGCACGCTAACATCTCCCCAACCCAAGTCATCCGCAATCAACATCACGATGTTGGGTGGCAATTGTTCGTTCGTTTTATTCACTCCCCCTTGCGATTGGGCAGAGCTCTGCTGAACGAGGGATAGTTCAAGGCACAAATCCAAGAACACGACAAGCCATCTCAAGATCATAGTGCCAACCCTCTCATGCGTATAAAAACTCGTTCGGTTGGCCGGTATCGTTGGCCGTCAGGCAAATCCAATAGGAGAGCGTCTTCGCAACATTTTCGAAAGTCGCACGTGTTTCAAGGAAACACGGTCGTACGCAAGTCACGATTTTAGCGGAGGATTCGCCAGAATCGATTCTAGTGCGTCGATTGAGTTCGACCATCCCTGAGCCATGCTTGATCTCAGGTTGATAAACGCAAGAGTCTCCGCTGGCGATGCCTCTCCTCTTGGCTCGCTCGACATGGTAATCCGTGTGCCAGTTTCGCATTCCGTCGCAAAGGTGATCGACATCAGTATCGCCGCCGGAAACACAGGGAGCCCCGGGTGACGTCCGATGGTTTCCTTTTCATCACAGAATCGTTGGATGTAAACGATACGGCGCGGGCTCTCGATCTCTAGGTATTCCCATTGAGCATAGAGCGAATCGCCCTGGGTGTTTTTCATGCGAAAGAAACAAACACCTCCTGGTCGCAAGTCCTCTCGTACGAACTCCATATCAAACCCCGTTGGGGGCAGCCATTTGCATAACAATGCAGGGTTGGTCCAATGCTCAAAGACCTCTTCGATTGATGCATCTAGGCTGCGATTGATAACAAAACTGCTGCGACTTCTTTGGGTCTCGTCCATGTGCTCCGCGAGCCGGTCCCATGTTGCGTTTCCCCCAACTTCTTTGATTAGCTTCCGCATTGTTGCGGCTTGTTCGGCTGTAGGGCACGCAAAAGTCATTTCCATCGTCGTTTTGCCCTCTGACTCAGAAAACAAAACCGTAACGCGAAACAGCGGTGGCCTATCGTCATAACCTCCGTGATCGTACACGAGTTTGCTGCATTCGTTCACTTCGTAATAAACGGTTTTGTTTTGGTAGTCGACGCCGTCCGGACCGTGCATCGTATAGTGCCAAATGCCACCTGGCCGCAGCTCTTTGCTGTGGGTGGTAATCGTAAAGCCACGCGGGCCCCACCACTGCGCTACTTGTTCGAGATCAGTCCAGGCGTCCCATACCACTTGAACCGGGAAGTCGTAGACACGGATCAAATGGATTTCATTTGGATTGTTTCTTGCGACCATTAGTGGGGCTCCTTGTAGATGACTGTTTTTTCGCGTTAGCTGATTTCAGATAGGAGTCGAGTCGATCTAAACTCTGTTCCCACATGAAGCGGTACTGCTCCATGAATTCGTTTGCCTCTTTGAGGCCTTCCAGGTTTAAACTGCAAATACGGCGCTGTGTGTCCTGGGTTTTGACAACAAGCCCTGCACGCTCCAGCACTTGTAGGTGCTTTGTCACCGCAGGCAGGCTCATCTGTTCCAAGAAGGGCTCGGCGATTTCGGACACGCTCGCCTCACCTTTGAAAAGCCGCAAAATCATGGCTCGTCTCGTTGGGTCTGCCAACGCCGCAAATTTTTGGCTGAGTTGATCTTTCATGGCGAAGCAATTAAACCGAAATGTTATTTAACTGGATGGTTTAATAGTGGCGGCGTTCGGCGAAACTGTCAAGGCCGGGTCGTTTTAGAAAGCGGGCTGTCTAGAATGGAGAGCTACAAGCTTGGGTGGTTCGCAGTAACTGGTCGAGCTTATTGCATTTTGGCAATCGAGATGAAACTATCCCTCAGTAGCTCGACGCTCCGTTCGCTATCTGGCCGTGAGCAACCGCAACGATGGCGGAATAAACAACATGACGAATTCCCCCAAATTCTTTCAGACTGCTGAAGACTTCAGAGAATGGCTTTCCATTCATGCACGTACCGAAACGGAGCTCGTGGTTGGCTTTCATAAGCGGCATACAGGCCGGGCAACATTGACATGGCCTGAGTCGGTTGACGAAGCGCTTTGCTTTGGTTGGATCGATGGAAAGCGTCAGCGGATCGACGAGGATCGATACATGATTCGATTTACGCCGCGCAGACCTAATTCACACTGGAGCGCCGTAAACATCCAACGCGTCATGGAACTGCAAACAGAAGGGCGTATGCAAGCAGCCGGCTTAGATGCTTATGAGCTCAGAACAGAGTCCCGTTCTAGGAAAGCAGCATACGAGCAAGAAGCCTTTCCGGAACTTTCTGCTGCGCATGTGCGCGAATTCAAACGGAACAAATCAGCATGGAGCTTTTACCAGAAGCTCCCAGCGGGATATCGCAAAAAGGTAAATTGGCACATCCTCAGCGCAAAACAAGAGGAGACACGGGAGAGGCGATTTCAAGCCTTGGTAGCAGCCTGCGCCGACGGCAAGCGTCTCTAAGGTTTGATGAGCGAAATCGAACGACTTTCATCTCGTTGGCACTTCTTGAAGTTTCGCTTTTTGCATGGATTCGTGCTCCAAAGCGAGAGGGGGGCTCGTCGCACTATAGCTACTATAGCTATTCGACCGCTAGCAGTCGCTATCGAGAAATCACATCGATTCTTCGGAGGTTTCGGTCGACATTTCGATACTTGAAGAAGGATATTCCGATCGGAATTCCAAGATATCTCCAGGCTGGCACTCGAGGACGCGGCATATCGCCTCGAGCGTGCTGAATCGCACTGCCTTGGCCTTGCCCGTCTTGAGCACGGATAGATTCGGGACACTCACGCCGACCGCTGCAGACAAGTCATTCAGCTTCATCTTTCGCTTTGCCAGCATCACATCTAAATTCACAACGATCGCGATAGCACCCTCCACGCAGATCAAATAGTCAGTTCCGCTTCTTCACGCAGTCGAATCCCAATTCGCAAAATGCGAGCAATCACGACAAGCAGAACAGCAGCCATCATGGACGTCAAGACTCCACCACCGATCACATGCTCCCACATTCCTTCGACGTTATCGATCTTGCCTATTCCCTTTAAATAGGAGGCGAGCGCGGGCATATAGATGATCTCTGCTAGCCCTTGCGCTGCCATACCGTAACTGAATCGCTCCAGGCATCGGACCATCGCGTACGATAAGCTCGAACCCGCAGAGAGGCTCGCCACCTCGGAAAAATGATTGGAGAGAATCACGATTTGCCAAAGGCAGTAAATCCAAGAAAGAATCTGTGGCACAATGATCAAAACGACAACGAAGCGCTCCGTTGAAGTGAAGTCATTCGCAGTGAGCAACTTGATCCCGTTCGATGTCTTAAATCCGAACGAGAAATCGTGACCCAAAAATGCGTTGCCAATCACATAGAGCGACCACGCAATTCCAAGCCATGCCAAAATCGCCAATGCTCGGTTCCACCGCCGCAAAGATCGTCCGCCATCAAATTCTGCGCTGCTTGCTTCCATGGCCGGATTCTAGGGGGCAATTATCGATAGTCAACACGCCGTTATCGCTTATCGATAAATATTTATCGTTTTCGCATTGTTTTGGTCATCTAGGTTCCGATATGGTATCTGGCGAGCTTGCGTTGCTCGCTCGGCGAGCGATGACGAACGGACCGACAAAAAGGAATTTAAAAAATGACTGCGTACCATTTTCGCGCAATGACTTTTGGCTGTTTCATTGCGGGTTCTTTTCCGATGTTGGCGGTGGCTCAATCCTCTCGTGATGAAACCGAATTTCGGGACATGCAATGCGATCAGTATTCCCGCCCCCAACAGGTTCGTATTGAGTACGGGGTTAAACGGCCGATCCTTGACGGAGCTGGATGGGTGTTAGGGATCCCGAGCAAGATCCTTTATTGGGATCGTCGCGCGGCGAATCATGACATAAGCGACACCACGGTTGGTGAGGTGTCGAGTTATCTCGAAAATAGGAATTTGACCGATACCGTCGTTCGTGTTAATCAGTATGCTCCCGGCAAAGAGTGGCAACGACTGGTAAGCAATCGAAGCATCAGTCCTGGTTGGCGATACACTGTCGGATCTCTGAAATGGCTTAAGTACACGTTGGTCCCTGGGCGTTTGTTTGGCAAAGACGAATACAATCCCTATAGCAATTCCCTTTACCTTTATTCCGACATGCCCGTGTTAGGGCTCGCTGAAGCCGCATACGCAAACGATGTATCAGCACGACCCCATCCAGGCACGTATGCTGCTGTTCAGGAATTGCCCTTGGTCTCACTTTGGCATGAGACTTTGGCGACGCGAGAAGTGCTAAATTACGTCGCGATACACGGCAGCCCTGAGCAAGTGCCAAAGATCCGGCACGATTTGTATGCTCGATATGGAATCGAAACGGCAGGGGCTGCAAGCCAATTGTTGCCCGATGGTTCCGGGTTGTTCCAAATCATCGGTGCAGTGAGTGGTCATACAATCGCATCGATTGAAGGGATGAATTCATCGCAATCCGGTGAGCGAACGCGCTGAGAGAATGCATCAACGCGTGGCTAGCCTATCACTTGGCGTTGGAAGGCGACCAGTTCTTGGAAATCCTGGTCTGGAAGTTGGAAATCGAGCGTGTGCTGGAGTTCCGCCACTTGCGCCGGGTTTCTGAACCCAACGATAGCTCCGGTAACAGCCGGATTTTTGAGAACAAAAGCAATCGCAATCTCGCCTGCTTTCTTGCCGAACCGATCGCCTACTTCTTGTAGTTTAGCTGCAATAGCCAAATTGCGGCTAAGCAACGGTTCTTGGAAGTGTACGTTCCGATTTCGCCAGTCGTCGGCGGGTAAGCTAATGAGCCGCTCCCGGGTCATCGATCCGCTGAGGAGTCCCGATCCCATCGGAGAATAAACGATCACGCCTATGTTCTCTTTTAGAGCATGCGGCAATATCTCTGTTTCGACTTCGGGCCTCATCATGGAATAGGGAGGTTGCAGCGAAGTGATTGGGCCGATCGCTTGGAGCCGTTTCATTTGGGCGGCATTAAAATTGGAGACGCCGATCCATCGCACTTTCCCTTCGCGTTGTAGATCAACCAGAGTCGTCCATCCTTGCTCGATATCTTCGTCGGGCTCGGGCCAATGGATTTGATAGAGATCGATGGTTTCTACGTTCAAGCGTCGGAGGCTGTCCTCGCATTCTTTCCGTATCGATTCCGGTTTAAGCGATTTGATAATTTCCCGATTCTCGTTCCATGTGCGTTCGCATTTAGTGAAAACGTAGGGACGCGAACCGCTGTACGTAGATAGTGCTTTTGCGACCACTTCTTCAGAATGCCCTAATCCATAAACCGCTGCGGTATCGATCCAGTTCATTCCGGCGTCCAAGGCCGCGTGAATCGCATCGATCGATGATTGGTCGTCTTGATGGCTCCAAGAGAATGCCCATCCCGAGCCTCCCATGGCCCATGCGCCGATACCGACGGGAGTAATGTGCAGATCTGAGTTTCCAAGTTGTCTTGTTTGCATGATTATCTTTGAGCGGTTGCGCTGTTGGTTTGATTTCCATAGCGTCGACTATGGTATAGCTTTAGTCCTGCGATCGCGTGGTAGGTTCCACCGCATTCTGCATCAATCTTTTCTGTCGCTTTGAGCATATCACAAAGACGCGAAACCGCTTTTTCCATCCAGGGATCTTGCAGTTCGTTTTTTTCTAAGGCGTAGGCCAAGAACTCCAGCGTATGCCCGGTAACGCTGATGCAGACACTGAGGTCTCCGCTGTTGCCGCCTCGGGAGGTGTAGTTGGTGGAGAAGGAGCCGTCCGAATTCTGAAAGCTACGAGCCGACTTGATCGCGTTTTCTACTACCTGTTTGGCGGCCTTGCCACCGTCTCGTAGAACTTGATCGTTCCTTTGCAAAAATCGAAGGGCGTGAGCTAGTCCCATGAGACGGTGCATACCACCGCAAGCGCTTTCGGCAAGGTCCTGTTTGGCTTCGAATTTTGCAAGGTGATCGATCGACCAAACGTTGCCGTCAGCGCATTTCCATTCAGGTTCATTCGGGAAAAAATTGGTCAGTGCGATCAGTGTCCAGGAGTATTCACCAACGGAGTTGTTGGGGACGTCCCACTGCGCTTGCCTAGCCCAGTCGATCAGCGAAAGTGTTTGGCCATCGACCAGGATCTTGCGATTGAGGTCTAGCGGGATTTGCGAAAAATAGCCTAGCCATTGGTCTGGATGGCCTTGCCCGATGTAGCTCCCTGGCTCGACTTTCGCGATCACGCCGGGGCGTTGTGTTGATGGTAGTGCAGGTCCGACGGAGATGCTCCACCCGTCGATTGTTCCCCCTTGGAATAGGTAATCGATCGCAAGTACGGGTTTGCCTTCGGTCTCCAGCGGCAACTGCTCTCCGTACGCCACTGCACCATGGATAACTTGCCATGCACCGTTTCGTTCGGTAGACAGCATGCGATGCTTTAAGTTCGCTTCGAGAGTACGCTCAATTTTCTCCTGCAACGCGACCGTTGCTTTGAGATTCGTTGCAGCGGGGGCTTTGTCGTCTTGACCAAAGCTGCAACGGGCGGATGTGCAAACGCAAAGGCTGATGGCAGCTAACCATCTAAAGCGTGGTAAAAACAAGATTCTGCTCCGGTGTACTGCAATGCTATTGGCGGCGGTCTTCGGCTTGAACTACCGCGAGCGTGGACTCGAAAAGATCCGATGAGATCTTGAACTTTGGAGCCTCTGAGCGGTAACGCTTGCAATGTTCTGTTATCAGACGGTAAAGAAATCGGAACAGATTGCGAGGTGTATGTAGCGATTGAAGAGCGGTTATCAAGCGTTGTTCGGTTACTTCGGGCTCGAAAAGTTCACGAGGGCTTGGGGTAGATTGAGGGGTAGCGCAGGCACGCATTCGAGATGCTAGCAGGTCGTAGAGCGCTTCGCCGGTCCAGTCAAAAGAGGCGACGACGTTTTGCTTGTCGAGCCGGGCGCGTTCATGAAATTCGCGGGTTTCGCGGTCTACGTAGTATTGCAGTTCGCTCGGCAATAGCAGTTTGATGCCAAAGTTTTCGTGCTTGAGCAGTTTGTTATCGAGCAGAGGCCACACCAGTTGCTTCATCCGCTCGGGTTGCCCATTGACGAGGTCTGGTTCATCGACTCGGTCGACAATAACGATCATTCCCGGGAACCCAAGCGATCGGAGTAGCAGCTGGAGTTTTTCTAGCAGTGCGTAGCGGTCATCGGATCGCTGCGATGCAGGAAGGGGTTGCTCGTTCAGTTCTTTGTCTGAAAACTGCATCAAGAGTTGCCGAAGCTGGCCGTGGTCGCGTTGCAGTACCTTGAGATTTCTGCAAACACGCATCGCTAGGAGTTGGCGTCTAATCCAGAGATACGAGTAGAACCCCCAGGACGCAATGAGGGCAATGGGTACGAGCCAAACTAGCCATGCGAGCCAAGTTGCATCGGAGCGATAAAGCAGCACGCTTATCCAAAGGGATAGTATGGTGAAAAGAGAGCCGATCGCGACAGGCAGCCATGTCATCGGGGACAGGAATCGCAGCCGTTTCCGCATTGCGTTAAAGCGATCTTGCAGAGTGCCTGATTTCGATCGGTCGTAGGCCGCAACGAGCAATAGCAAGTCACGTCGTTGCCCCCGATCGAGCCGATCGATTGCATCCTGCCGAATTGCTACAGATGGGACGTTGTTTTTGGCATCGGTTTGCAGAGTACGATCGACGAGTTGGGTGACGCTTTCGCTGAGGATGGCATCCATATGATCCCATAGGCGCAGCGATTGCAAAACGCGGTCGGGAGAGCTTTGGCTGCGCTTGGGCAAGTGCTCCTGTAGCGGGCCGAGGTAGCTATTGAAATCGTCGAATTCGACCAAGAAAACGCGTCGATCTGGATTCTGCTCATTGTATTGCGATACATGCTTGATCAGCTGCAGTCGCATGGCGGTCTTGCCGGATCCTTTAGGGCCAAAAACGACAGCCGTCGCAGGTTGTTTGGGATCGCCTACCACTTTGCTCCACGACGGATGGAATGTTCCGGAGATGCAAAACTCCCGAAACACAGAGTCGGTCTGTGCGTCCTCGTCGGAAAAAGGATTGCGTGTCAGTTGGTGGTGGTTCAGGAATTCTTGTTCTGTCATGGTGGAACTAGCATTGTCAAATCCGCGGTAAACACAAGGCCCAGGATAACCAGCTTTTTCGCAGGTAGCGACCGAGTTAGCCAGCAACGAGGGAAATGATTGGGTGTTGCCTGATTTTCCGTCGGAGCGGGCCGGAGCCCCTTCAATCGTTGAAATTCGACAGTTAGCACCAAGTTATGAGCCGTTCCCGCTCCGAAAACGCAATAGGTTTGAATGCAATTGAGTACAATCCTAGTAGTTTTTCGCTGGATTAGCGAAGCCTCAACTGTTCGGGTGTCCTATTTTCGCCGAGTGGCAATCATGTTCTTGAATTCCCAAAAAAATCTGATCGGGATTGGGCTGTTGTTTTGCAGTTTGGTTTCCATCGCGGTTGCTCCCGTTCAAGGTCAGGAGGATGGTGCCCAAAAGCCTGCGGCGCGAAAAGACGCGAAAAAGGGGAATTTGCCCCCTCAAGTCGAGAAAATCGATTTGTCGATGACCGGCGTTTGGTCTGAGTACCAGCTGAAACCGTCTCCGGTTGAGGATGACATCAAGTGGTGCCGACGGGTCTTTCTGGACGTTATTGGTCGGATTCCCAGTTACGAAGAATTCACTGAGTTTGCAAAAGACAAGTCTGCGGACAAGCGGTTTGCACTGGTAAGCCGCTTGCTCAACGACGACCGGTACACCGAAGAGTATGCGATGCATTGGTCGACGATCTGGACCAACACGCTCATTGGCCGCAATGGCGGCATGGAGGATCGCTCGCTTACCAGCCGCGCTGGAATGCAAAAGTACCTTCGAGATTGCTTTGCCAGAAACAAGCCTTACAACGACATGGTTTTGGAGCTCGTTACGGCTCAAGGGACGACCAAGCCGGGCGTGGAAGGGTTCAACGGAGCTACGAACTTTTTGGCAATGAAGGTAAACGAAGAGGACGGTACGCAAGCCACAGCAGCTGTTTCTCGTATCTTCTTGGGCCTACAAGTCCAATGCACCCAATGCCACAACCATCCATTCAACAAGTGGAAACAACAAACGTTCTGGGAGTTCAATGCCTTCTTCCGTCAGACGCGGGCTTTGCGCAAATACGTGTCGGGAACTCGCGACATCGACCATGCTGAGCTCGTCAACGAGGACTTCGCGGGCGAAGGCAATCGGCCATCGCAAGCAGAAATCTATTACCAGCTACGGAATGGATTGACGAAGGTCGCCTACCCCGTGTTTATTGATGGTACCGAGATCGGAAAGAGTGGGTATGTCTCGGAAGTGAATCGCCGTGAAGAGCTCGGCAAGTTGATCATGCAGAGCCCTTTCCTGGATAAAACCATCGTCAATCGTATGTGGGCTCATTTCTTGGGTTATGGATTCACCAAGCCTATCGATGACTTGGGACCTCACAATCCGACGACACAAGCAGAGCTCTTTGACGAGCTTGCGAACGACTTCCGCAATTCAAGCTACGATCTGAAGCAATTGATTGTTTGGATCACTATGTCGCAGCCGTACCAGTTATCGTCGCGCATCACCAAGGACAATTCAGCGGATGAACCTTCACTCGGGGAATCGCCCAAGTTCACCCACTTCTATAGTCGCCAGATGAGCGCGGAACAATTGTATCAGTCTCTTTCGGTCGCAACTCAGGCTAATCGCAAGGGTAGCTTAGAGGAGCAGCAACGTCGACGAGAAGACTGGATGAGGCAGTTCATCATTGCATTTGGAACCGATGAAGGAGACGAAACGACTACGTTCAACGGCTCGATTCCACAAGGGTTGATGTTGTTCAACGGTGAGTTAATTCGAGAAGCTATATCATTGGAGCCTGGTAGTTGGCTTCACAGCTTGGCTCAAAACAAAGGAACTCCGACCGATAAAGTCCAGTATCTATTCATCGCGGGGCTCGGCCGGCGACCACGAAACGAAGAACTGACCGTTGCGCAGCAAATCCTCGTTGCTCGCAAGAATGACGTCGGCGGAATGTTACAGGATATGTGGTGGGCGATTTTGAACAGCAACGAGTTTATCTTCAACCACTAAACGTAGGATTCAGAAATCGTCGCATGAGCGTCATTCTTCTGAGTCACAAAACAGTGTTAGCAGCAACAAGTCATCGAATTTAGTTTTCAAGAGTTTTTAGCAACGACAAGTTACACAAGGAACTTATAAGATGTGGTCTCCTTTTTCGACTCCCGCGGGTATGAATCGACGGCACTTTATGAGCCATATGGCGGGCGCGAGCGCGTTGCTCGGTTCGTCTCTCTCGCTCGGGCATTCGTTGCGATTGCACGCTGATACGCTCAAAAAGAACCATAAGTCATGCGTGTTGCTGTGGATGGGTGGTGGCCCTTCCAGTATGGACATTTGGGACCTCAAGCCTGGTACCGACAACGGAGGTCCCTTTAAGGCTATTTCGACCTCGGGTGATATGCAGATTTGCGAGCACATGCCGTTGATGGCTCAGCAGATGCATCATATGAGTATCGTACGTTCGATGAGTACTCGCGAAGCGGACCACAACCGGGGTCGCTACTACATGCACACCGGATATGTTCCAGATGCCAATGTGGACTATCCAAGTTACGGTGCTGTTCTTGCTCACGAGTTGATGTCGCAACGTTCCAGTCTTGAAATTCCGCCGTTTGTCTCGGTAGGTGGAGCGAGCGAAGGTCCAGGCTTCCTCGGGATGGCTTGGGCCCCATTCAACGTTTCCAGCAATGGCCGTATTCGAAACATGGAAATGAAGATCGATAACGAGCGTTTGATTCAACGCCGCATCGCTCTCGAAACAATCGAAAATGCCTTCATCGCACAGAAGAGAGGTTCTGTCCTCGAAGATCACCGAAAAGTGCTCGGCAAAACATTTGATGTGCTAACAAGCGCACAGATGGAAGCGTTCAATGTAGAGAAGGAACCCGAAGCCGCCAAAGAGCGATACGGAAAGAATGGCTTTGGTCAAGGTTGCTTGCTGGCTCGAAGGCTTGTGGAAGCCGGTGTTCCGTTTGTGGAAGTCGACTTGGGAGGTTGGGACAATCACCAAGGGATCTTCCGCACGCTCGAGAACGACCGTTTGCCTGTTCTCGACAAGGCGATGAGCGCCCTCGTTGAAGACTTGGCACAGCGTGAATTGCTGGAAGATACAGCGATCGTTTGGATGGGTGAGTTTGCACGCACACCTCGTATCAATGCGGACGCTGGCCGAGACCACTGGGCACGTGCTTGGAGTGTCGTCGTCGGTGGGGCTGGAATCAAGGGCGGTCAGGCAATCGGTGCAACCAACGAAGATGGAACCGAGGTTGTCGGCGAGCCGTACTCCTCCGAAGATCTGATGGCATCGGTTTGCCATGCACTCGGAGTCTCGCTGGAAACCCAATTTACAAGCAAGAATGGCCGTCCAATGAAGATTGCCAATAGCGGCAAGATCATCAAGGGACTTTTCGGGTAATCGCTTGAACGTCGAGCCTCTCCCAACCAGCAATTCTGAAACCACCTGGGATGCATCGGCTTTAGTTGCCGATCATCAAGCGGGCGTGTGGAGGTATTTGCGGGCCATAGGGTGCGACGCGACGCTGGCTGACGATATCACTCAGGAGACCTTCGTCGCGGTGATTCGTCGGCCGTTTGTGCAGGTGAGTCCCTCCGCAACGGTTAGTTACCTGCGACGGGTTGCGTACCACTTGCTGGTTTCCTACCGTCGCCGCCAAAAGAAAATGTTGGTCACTAGCGAATTGGAGCAGCTCGACTCGCAGTGGATGCGGTGGGCTGGCGCAGATGGGGACGGCGGGGACGTAGTCGATGCGCTCGCAGAGTGTTTCGGACGGCTGACGAAACGTGCGCAGCTCTCACTGCGACTCCGGTTCTCAGAAAACGCCTCACGCGACCATATCGCTGCGGAACTTGGAATCACGGAGCATGGAGCGAAGAACTTGATGCAGCGGGCCAAGCTGCAATTGAAACAATGTTTGGACGGAAAGATCAATCGTGAATAAGCAGACCAAAGGAAGCATGAAATACGACCTCGATGAGTGCGATGCGAGCATCGATCACATGCTTGAGGATATGCTCAATTCGGTTGAGCCGCCTGATCTGAAGTCGAGAATCCTGAAACGCCTTGAGGAATCGCAGCAAGAAAACCAAGAGCATGACCAAGCGGTCGCATTCGCCGAGGAGCAAATCCAAGCGGGTTATGGATTGGTTATCCCTCCTCCCATCGTCTTGCAAGATGCAAGCGACTACCAACTCAGTCTTTGGATTCGACGCGGTGCTCTTTTGGTAGCTACCTTGGCCGCCTGCTTGATTGCTGCCATCTTCATACCGAAATCGTTTGAAAACGCGATCGATCCCGATGGGGCTGGCCAAATCTCGAAAATCGACCACTCACTTGAGCAGAATGCTGGTCCCTTGGTCGAGGTACCCAATCCCGCTTTGGCGCAGAATCAGCCGGCGACCACCCCAGAGCAAAAAGGTGCCGGCGAGTTAGCATCCACAATGGGGGCGCTGCCACCGAGCGACGCAAATGATGAGACCAAAACTGCGGGCAACATCGTCCCTGAAAACAAGTCCGCAGAGCAACCTCGGGTCGCGACTAACAGCACCAATGGTGATGTTAAAGGGAACAGTGCATTACTCAATGACGCAGCGATTGTTGGAATTGTCAACGATCAGCTTGAGCACCTCTGGGATCGCGTTGGGGTTTCGCCAAACGTAAATATCCAATCCGATGCATGGCTTGATCGGGCAACGCGAGCATTGGTGGGACGAACACCAACGGCATCGGAACGTGAAGCTTTTCGAACGAGAAGCAAAAGTGATCGCAAGCAAGAGTATGTTCGCAAGCTCGTTGCAGGAGACGAGTTCGCTCGTCACTGGTCGGGGGTTCTCGCTCAGCATTATCTCGGCAAGCCTGTAGTAAGAGACAGCAAGTCAGATTCTCAAGAGCAGTTGTTTGTCGGCTGGATCGAAAGTTCGATAGCCCAAAAGAAATCCATCGGGGAGATGGAGCGGGAGTTGATTACGTTCGACTCGACTGGAAGGCAGGCTTCCAATTACTGGATGGAAGAAATCCTCGAGTCGTCGGGCCGAAATCAAAATGATTCTTTCAGCAATATCGTTGGAGGCGGCAAAGTTGCAGATCCTAGGGATTCGGCGTTGATCGGTGTCGCGAGACAACTGATGCGCATAAGTGGAAATGCGGCCGTTGCGTGCTCTCAATGCCATAGTCCAGGCGAATCCAAACGCGGAATGGAAAGCGTAATGGCGAATGCGAAATCGCTGGATACAAACGAAGCATTCTGGGCCGTAGCTGCCAATTTTGCCGGTGTGTCCCTCGAACGAAACGAAAGCGGACGATCGATCAAAGTGGAAGCGGCAAAGGAGTTCTTTTTTGAAGACAAAGAGGGACGGGTCAAGCTGGTTCAATCGGGGTTACCATCCGCCATTGCACAAGCTGCGCAAGGGACGTCTCTTGGTGACTGGAGTCGCAACAGCGTAGAGCCGAGACGAGCAATCGTGGAAATGGCTTGGAAGAACCTTTTTCATCAGCCGTTGGTTCCGGATTTTGGGTTGAGCGATGACGAGGGGCTCAGTGAACGTGAGGACCTGCGAGACTTGCTAGCCAGTCAATTGCAGCTTCGCAATGGAGACCTAGGCACATTGGTGCAGTGGATTGTTTTGGCTAAGCCCTTTGAATTGGAACGGGTTTCGATGGACTCGCCTTGGTATGTTAAGGCAACAGAAAGCCAAATTGCGATCAAGCAGCGTGAATTGCGACTGTTTGCGAGTTTCCCTGTTACTAGCGAAGGTCCAAAATCGACAAATAGTCATTCTTTGGGCCGTATCGCGACTTGGGTGGAATCGAGTGGTTCGTTCGGAAAGGGAGACGCGACGTTAGCACAAGGTATGCCTCTCAAGCCCAATAGCGGTTCAGGAAAACCCTCGCCGGCCAAGACAGAGTATTCCGAGGAGCAAGTACGTTATTTGATTTCGGTTTCTAGCCCTTATCAGCAACTCGATAAGTTGACGGAAAAGCTTGCGGCGAGTTCGATGACTTGGCCGATGTTACTGGACCATGCTTATTTAGTTGCCGAATCGCGTGTCCCCAATACCAAGGAGCGCGAAGAGGCTGATAAACTGCTGGCCGCAGTCGATAACGATCGAGCCAAGGCAGCTCTGATGGTTATCAATGCCATATCGAATAGTTGGTAGTGCCAAAGTCGGGAGCTGGTGACGAGAGTCGGGATCTGATTCTTGCGTGTTCTCGCCTGGAAGACACGCGTTCTCGAAACGTGCGAAGCTTAGTTTTCTTCGCTTGCTTGGTGCGTGCGAAAGTAGCTAGGGCTATTTCCGTGAAACCTCTTGAACGCCGCCGAGAAGATAAAGGCATCGGAGTATCCAACCTCCCTAGCGATGACGGACAACGGATAGTCGGATTGCTGCAGTAGTCGTCTGGCATGATGCATGCGAATCGAGATCACCATTTGCTGGGGTGTGGAATCGAATAATCGGCGAACATGACGCTGCAAAGTTGGGGGCGAAACACCGAGGTTTCTGCTGATGGTTTTCTGCGACCAATCCAAGCCGGGCGACTGCTCAATCGATTTCCATAGCTGTTCAAACGTGGATTCCCATGGATCGGTATTCGTTTGTACCGGCTTCAATACCTGGCGTAGATACTCGGCGACCAGAGAACCGAAGAGGTTTGCGGGTCTGCTCGATGGTTGGATAGGTTCAGGCTCTCGGGAGATCCAGCCCGACTCGGTTAATACGGATTGTGAGCCTGCGAATCCTGTTTCGGAAAGGAGACCCTCGAGAGCATGGTGCAACTGGTTGGCAAAGCTTGGTCGAGTCAGTTGTGGTGCTGTATGGTCCAAGTGGTTCCACCGACGCAGCCCGTTGATGTAAAACCAAAGGAAAGTCCACGGACCAGCGATCGTGCCGAGCAGCATGGGGACTCCCACGGGCGAGACAAGCAGATCGCCGCGTACAGGCTGGAACTGCGTTTCTTTGGAATCATAGAATCCCGTTCCATCGAGTGTTAGCAAAACCAGGTGGCACGCGGGCTCCCGATAGCCAACGCGGTATTCGCGTCCAAAGGTACCAATTCCCGAGAGGCGAACCCCTAGCTGGGTCAGCGGCACAGATGCCTCTTGTTCCAGTTGAACAAAACGTTGACGCGTGTCTGCTGGTACACGAATAACATTGCGATAATTGACTTGCTCTTCGAAATCGCTCATGTTTCCACTGTTTGCAATGTGATGAGAAATAACATGCGGATGATTATAGCTACTATGGGAACGCGTTTCTGTTTCGAGAACAATTTGCGATCAGGTTCGCAACTCCTAGAACTACATGGTGGTCGCGATTCCCGAACTTTCGCGACGCTGTTTGATCCCTAAATGGCGGTTCCTCACAATTTTTCTTATCGAATTAAGCAAAACATGATTACCAAAGCTGATGAGATTCCAAATCCAACACCTTCGCAGTTGGCCGAGTTGCCACGGGAAATAGGGTTCGTACCTTCCACGAATCAAAATTTGAAGACGCTAACTCCCGCCCAAGTCAAACAGTACAACGAACTTGGTTACGTCATGCCGTTCCAAGGGTTGGACCAGGGTGAGTCAGTAGAATTACGAGCGTTTTTTGATGGCGTGCTTGCTGCCTTTATCGAATTGGGGCGAACCAGTTACTCGATCAACACAGCCCATATGCGATTCGCGAGGATCTATCAACTCGTTCATCACCCCCGGATTGTCGATGCGGTTGCCGACCTGTTGGGACCCGATGTTGTCTGCTGGGGATCGCATTTTTTCTGCAAGATGCCGCATGATGGAAAACGGGTGCCCTGGCATCAAGACAGCACATACTGGCCTTTGAGTCCCACGAAAACGGTTACCGTATGGCTGGCCATCGATGACGCGGATCCAGAGAACGCAAACATGAAGTTCATCCCTCGTTCTCATTTGCATGGACTGATCGATTACGATGAAACCCAAGAGGCGGATACGGTGCTTGATTTGGCAGTCAGGAATCCGCATTCCTATGGTGATGGAGAGATTGATGTTCAGCTCAAAGCGGGACAGTTCTCCATGCACTCGGATTTGTTGCTGCATGGTTCCGAAGCAAACCAATCCGATCGTCGTCGATGCGGACTGACCATCCGCTATGCGGCTGCCGACGTCACTACCTGGTACGATTGGCACAAAAAAGGGATCGTCGTTCGCGGTGAAAACAAAAGCGGCAAATGGGCTAACCCAGCTGTCCCAAACCACTAACCTCGTAGAACGCGGTGATCCTACGTGCGTCGCTGGCGGTTCCGATACCGCCAGTGACTATTTTATGTTTGCTTAGTGATGGAACGAGAACGCAGGCCGTTTCCTAGATCGATTGCAAACCAAAGAGATAAACCAGCCAGCAAACCAATGAGCAGCAATAGCGTCGGACCGACGATGACGCTATCGAGCTGCCATGGGATCAGCGGATCCGCCTGAGGCGTTATCTCCCATCGATCACGCCCCAAGCATGTCTGGCGTATTGCATAGAGAAGCAATGCGCATTGTGAAGCGATCGCAAACTGAACCGCGAGCAAGGCTTTGCGAGATTGCATTGCCCATGCCAGCCATGACACGCAAGGAAACAGTTGGAGCGAATGGATCGCAGCACCGTGTGGAAATTTCATCACGCCACGAGGCGGAATCGTGGTCGGGTCTCCACCTGCAGAAAGCTGCATCCAACCATAAACAGAAATGGTGTAGCCGATTATGACGGAGACCATTAGCAGAACCATCCCAGCGCGGATCGCGACAGCATTGGCGATGTCCGTCGACAGAGGTCGAAAAACGCGAAAGGTGTCGCGTAGGATGATGAGCGAAGCGATGAATATGAAGCCGAGCATCGCAAGCTCGACGGCACGGTCCGTTGGCGTATCGTGATTAAAGTGTGAAGCGACATGTCGCCACGCTTGCATTGCGATCAGAGATACCTCCAGGATCAAAGAGATGGCAAGGATGCTATCCAAGCATCGATTGCCGAACCCAAGACGTTCGCGTTGATCCGAGAACAAGGTTCTGATGTACCCCAAGGACCAAAGGGTCATCCCAGTTGAGACAAAGAATAAAACAGGCTTGCGAAATCCTTGGGTGCCCTCCCAGGGCCTGAATCCAGCTTCGACCAGCAGTACATGAGGTGCAGCGGCGAACGCCATGAGCAAGCCAACCCATTGAAGCGGATGTGGCCCGAACAGCTTGCCCAAGAGTGCTTTGAGATACGGCAACATTATATGGTAGGACGTTCCTTCTTGCCGCCGACCGACTGTGCGATGGAGCTTGCAAGGACTACCACAAAGCTAAATACCAAGAACACAATCGCCAGCGTGCAAAGGCCGCCTTGGATCATTTGCTGCCAGTTGTTGGATTTGCGTCCTTGCAAAAATGTCGGCCAAAATCGTCCCGACACCATTTGCGCCGCGGCGGTAAACGTTGTTGCCATAATGAACAGGAGAGGGATGATCGTTACGATCGCATATCGCCCCCGCCCATTTTGGCAGATCCAAGTAGTCACGATACAGAGGGCGATCCCGGCGAGCAGTTGGTTGGCTATCCCAAACATGGGCCAAATGGTATCGATGGAGCTGCTCCAGATCAGGGAGCCCCAACCGAACGTCACTAAACCCGTGCTTAACAAAACACCCGGCCACCAATCCATTTTCGCAAATTTAGGATGCACATTGCCGAGCACTTCTTGCAACAAGAACCTTGCAATGCGTGTCCCTGTGTCGATCGTGGTCAATATAAAGAGCGCTTCAAACATGATCGCAAAATGGAACCAATACTTGATCACTCCGTCGACTGGAATGGCCGTAGAAATACGTTGAGCGGCATCTTTCATGATGTTGGCCATCCCCACGGCGAGAGTGACGGCTCCGCCTGTTCGGCCTCGCAGCGTTTCACCACCCACCTGGCGTTCTAGCTCTTGCAAGTGATCTACATCCGCATGCATCTTCGCCAATGTTTCGGCGTGCAAATGGATTTTGGTCAAGTCGATATTGATGGCCCAATAGTCGCCCGCAGGCATTGCTGCTGCTACCACAAGCGCGCACACAGCGACAAGTCCTTCCATGAGCATCGCGCCATAACCGATCATGCGCAAGTCTTTTTCCGAAGAGACCATCTTCGGCGTTGTACCGGAAGAGACCAACGCATGAAACCCAGAAATGGCTCCACACATGATGCAAATAAATACGAACGGAAAAATCGCTCCCGAGAAATAAGGTCCACCACCATTCGCGTAGAACTCATTGATCGCCGGCGCTTGCATCACTGGATTGGCAATCATGATTCCGCCCAGCAAAACCATAATGGTCCCGATCTTGAGAAAGCTCGAAATGTAATCTCGAGGGCAAAGCAGCAACCAAACCGGCAACACCGATGCGATGAAACCGTAGATACAAATGGCGAGAATGATTCCTTGTCGAGACAGCTGGAAGTAAGGCTCTAAAATCGATCCCGGGATCCAGTTCCCGGCAACGGTTGCACCGATCACACCAATTGCTCCAAGGATCGAGGCCTCACCCACTCTGCCCTTGCGAAAGCGGTACATGTAGAGCCCAACCAGCAGAGCGATCGGGATGGTGCAGAATATGGTAAAGGTTCCCCATGAACTGCCTCGGATCAATTCCGAACAATTTGCCGGCAACACCATTTCACCTGGGATTTCATCCCATCGAAAGTCGTTAGGGACCTGAATGGTAAACGATTCGCTACGCAGATAACTTCCGCCTGTGTATTGAACCGTGGAACCCGCTGGGATGCTCAATCGAGTTGCTTTCGGCGTCGTGCTGGATTCGATGGTGCCTTCGTAGAGAATCCGCGAGGAGGCAATCATTGGGACCGTTTCACCCCCGAGGGCTTTCACCACGATGACTCCTAGGCCAGACAGAGCGATGATCACGATAAACAAAATGGCGACCGAGGCAATTATCCCGACCCGAGGTCCCAACAGCTGCTTGGCTAATTCGGCGAGCGACTTTCCATCATGGCGAACACTTGCGCTCAAAACGAGGAAATCTTGAACCGCTCCCGCTAGACAAACACCTATCACCAGCCAGATCAAACCTGGCATATACCCAAACTGAATCGCCAGCACCGGACCAATCAAAGGACCTGCACCCGAGATGGCAGCAAAGTGATGTCCGAAAAGTATCCATCGATTGGTCGGATGGTAATTTTGTCCGTCATTCATGCGCTCCGCCGGCGTCTTGATTGCGGGATCAAGGCATGCCACTCGGGCAGCCAAAAATGCGCCGTAGAATCGATACGCGATCGCCATAATGGCAAGTACAGCGAGCAGGAGAGGCAACGCATGCATGATAAGCGGAATTGATTTGCGAGAGATTGGATTAAAGAAACTTTGCGGGTCGCTTGCTGAGGTTGAGACAGGCGGTTAAGGTATGTCTCGGTTAAGCAATACCAGCTTAACATCAGTCACCCATTGAGTGTGACACCGAGTCATTTTTGGGCGAAGGGAATCGTCGAACTGGCTGACGCCAGCAAGAAGAAGTTCGGCCGTCATAGTGCGATGGGCGGAAGCTGTTTGGTGAGATGTTTTGGGTAGGCATTCTTAGCATTCAGTTGATTGATGGCGGTTGGACGGTGGCATGCAGGCGTGATTGCATCCGTTGGTTCTCAAGTAGGAATATTGAGAATGCGAACCGAGACAGTTTGATAAGTACCTCAAGCATGTGAGAGAAGTAGCTGAATGTCTTCAGACAAGAAATTTAAGCTCGAGTATGTATGGTTGGACGGCTATTTGCCCGAACCTAACCTGCGCAGCAAGACCAAGATTGTAGACACTGCACCGACAAGCGTTGCAGATTTGGCGTTGTGGGGTTTTGACGGTAGTTCTACCCAACAAGCCGAAGGCAAAAGTTCCGATTGTATTCTCAAGCCAGTTGCTCTCTACCCAGACAGCACTCGCCTCAATGGTTACCTGGTAATGTGCGAAGTCATGTTGCCGAATGGCGAACCACACCCATCCAATTTCCGTCAAACCGTTGACGAATCGGAAGATCTTTGGATCGGATTTGAGCAAGAGTATTTCTTCTACGAAGACGGTCGCCCGCTTGGGTTTCCTGAAGGTGGATACCCTGCTCCTCAAGGTCCTTACTACACCGCTATCGGCTACAAGAACGTTGGCGACATCGCTCGTCAAGTTGTCGAAGAGCACATCAACATTACGTTGGACGCAGGGATCAACATCGAAGGGATCAATGCGGAAGTTGCCAAGGGGCAATGGGAATTCCAGATTTTCGCAAAGGGTTCCAAGAAGGTTTGCGACGACATGTGGATCTCTCGCTATCTGCTAATTCGATTGGCAGAAAAGTACGGCTTGGATGTCGAACTGTATTGCAAGCCGATCAAGGGCGACTGGAACGGTTCTGGTATGCACACCAACTTCTCAACCAAGAAACTGCGAGAAGAAGGCGGAAAAGAATACTTCGAGAAACTCATGGCTGCATTTGACAAGTATCGCGACGAGCACATCGCTGCCTACGGTCCTGACAACCATTTGCGTCTGACCGGTTTGCACGAAACGCAATCGATCGACAAGTTCAGCTACGGTGTTGCTGACCGCGGAGCTTCGATCCGAATTCCACACAGCTTTGTAAATAACAACTACAAGGGATACATGGAAGATCGTCGTCCAAACTCGCAAGCCGATCCATACAAGATCATCTCGCGTTTGCTCAAGACCATCAACTCCGTTGGCTAGTTGGGTCTGCAGTACGAAGATAAAAAATAAAAACGGTGAGCAGAAATGCTCACCGTTTTTTTGTTTACTCGGCTGATGAAAATGGGACGGTGTGGACGGTGTTATTTCACTTCGCCTGGAAAGCGGTGGCCTGCGATGGGCATCTCAACCGCGTAAAGTCCTGTGCGGCATGTTGCATATAGGGTCTTCATCTCTTTTCCGCCGAACGTGCAATTGGCGGGCTGTTCTGGAAACTCAATGATTCCCAGCAGCTTGCCTGTCGGAGAAACCACTTGAATGCCCAGGTCCGTCGTGATGTACAGATTGCCTTGAACGTCGATGGATAGCCCGTCTCCCCCTGTGTTCTCCTTGTTCACAGGCTGCTTGATTTGATAATGGACTCGCTGATCGGACAAGACACCTGGTGCATCGACGTTGTATGCAAAGACTTGCTTTTGCATACTCGGTACCACGTAGAGGGTTTTTTCGTCGGGTGACAAAATGATTCCGTTGGGAGCTGTAATGTCGTCATCCATGCGTGTGACGACACCTTGATGAGAGCGATAGTAGAAAGCTTCTTTTCCTTGCGGCCAAGGGTCTGGAGCGAGGTAACGTGGGTCCGTAAAGTAGACTCCGCCCAATTCATCGATCACCAAGTCGTTGCACGCGTTGAATCGCTTTCCATCGTAGGAATTGGCGAGCGTTGTTATACGCTTTGTTTTGGTATCAATGGAGATTAACTCGCCGTCCATGCGGCAAGCCAACAATTGATTTTTGCCGTCGAATTTTAGACCATTGCAATGGCCACTCGGTTCCAGAAACGTTTCGAGAGTAGCGCTCAAATCGGTTCGCATGATGCGATTGTTGGGAATGTCCGTGAAATAGAGGTGTTCGCCGTTGAATGCAGGGCCTTCAGTGAACTGGAATCCACCGTGCACTTTGGTGACCTTGCCTACGCCTGGAAAATCCTGCGCATGCAATTGCAGGGAGGCATGGGTGGCAAACGCCACCGCAAGGAACAAAAGAATGTGACGACGCATAACAGGTACTCCGTGAGAGGGACTAATTCGAGAATGACGCGGTTCATTCTATACCGATATGCAACCGGAAAGCGATTGATGATCCATATTTGGCAAAGGGCGACTCCATGGACGTAACCGTAGAGTCGCCAAGCAATAGTAGCAAACTGCTTGTAAAGCGATGAAGCAAGTCATCTGACGACGCAATTCATCGAGTGCGTAACACACTGGGTAGGCGGAGGGTTGCGCGAACAAACCGCAATGCGTTGCGTTGAAGCAGGCTCGGTTTGCTGATGGCAGGTAGGGAAGAAGCCCTGTGGTGTTTGCCAACCAATAGCCGAAGGAATGAACGCGGCGTGCAGCTGGCTCGCGTTTGAGAATGGAGTTCCTTGGTATGACCAACATGGCGGCGGTTACCATGCGGAAACCGCCGCTGAAAAACATCTTAAGCTAAGCGGACACTACTTGATCTTGCTGGCGTTGCCTGCTTGACCAAAGGAGATCATGCGAGCCTTGCAGACGTCCTTCATTGCAGTTCGTGCTGGCTTTAGATAGTCGCGAGGGTCGAACTTGTCAGGATGCTGGGCCAAAACCTTTCGAACGGCACCTGTAATAGCGAGACGGCAGTCCGTATCGACATTGATCTTTCGTACACCGCTCTTGATACCGCGTTGGATTTCTTCGACGGGTACGCCCCAGGTTTGTTTGATTTGTCCGCCGAACTCATTGATAATGTCTTGCAGCTCTTGCGGAACGCTGCTGCTGCCGTGCATCACGAGGTGGGTATTCGGAATCAGCTTGTGAATGGCTTCGATCCGTGACATAGCGAGCACTTCGCCGTCTGGCTTGCGCGTAAACTTGTATGCGCCGTGGCTGGTGCCGATCGCAACTGCCAGTGCGTCGACGTTGGTTTCTGCAACGAACCGAGCGGCTTCTTCTGGGTCGGTCAGGAGTTGATCATGGCTCAACACGCCTTCAGCGCCGTGCCCATCTTCTGCTTCACCGCCACCGGTTTCGAGCGAGCCCAAGCAGCCGAGTTCACCTTCGACAGAAACGTTTCTTGCATGTGCCAGCTTGACCACTTCTTTGGTCACAGCAACGTTGTAATCGTACGATGCTGGAGTCTTTCCATCTTCTTGGAGCGAACCGTCCATCATGACCGACGTGAAACCGTTTTCGATCGCTGACAAGCAAGTCTTTGGGGAGTTGCCGTGATCTTGGTGCATTACGATCGGGATATTTGGGTACAGTTCTACAGCGGCCAACATCAAATGACGGAGGTAGGCATCCTGCGAGTAAGTGCGGGCACCTCGGGAAGCTTGGATGATGACTGGAGAGTCCGTTTCTTGGGCGGCCTCCATAATCGACTGGATTTGCTCCATGTTGTTGACATTGAAAGCGGCCACTCCGTATCCGTTTTCAGCGGCGTGATCGAGAACTTTGCGAAGCGGAACCAGTGCCATGTGTAGAATCTCCGGAAAGGAATTTTTAAAGCAATCGAGTGATGTAAAAAACAAATGACTCTGTTTAATCAACCGAGAATGCGTAGGATTATGGGGCCATTCGATGGCTAGGACAATCCGTAATTGCATTGCAAACGCCTGATTTACGGATGAGTCTGGCTTGCTAGAAAATTGACTAATACACGCACTCGGTTTGCAGTGGAGAAGTGCGCCGCATCGCAGTGCAGACATAGGAAAAATCGTGGATCAGGACTTTTCAAAACCGATTAGGAGCGTTGCCAAGCTGCAGCCGCTCGACAACTATTTGAGCGGTAGTTGGGACGCGCTCGGCGCGGGAGCGCCAGTTCTCGTGGCGTTGGCTCAGCTAAGCAGCGACGCGATGGTTGGTTTGACCGCCGCAAACGCCATTGCAGTGGGGGACCTGCCTCCTGAGGCGAAAGCGATCCTTGTCGCGGCTCGCGATCGAGGAGTGATCGAACTCAAAGCGGTGAACGCAGCCTTTGATGCCGCGTCGCGCTTGCTGGCGGTGTACGTAGAGATCGATGAGGAACAAACGATTGCTTTTCGAGATCCCAATAAGCCCGAGGTGACGGTTCGGTTTCTAGAGGGGTTTCGTGTCCTTTGCGAGCAGGCGCTCGTGATGCACCATGTGCATCGGGATTTTTCACTAACGAGCCGCGGATTTGACGCGGCTCGAACCATTTCAAAACAAGAGGTACAGCCGTGGCTCGACAAGGGCACCGAGTTTGGATTGCACGATTAATTGTCCTGACGGGAATGCTATTGGTCTCGGGGGTGGCTGCTTGGTTCGCATGGAGCACGATCACCTCCGCTGACGGAACTCGACCAACCGAACCTCAAGCACAGTCGCCAGCTCCACCGCGTTCGAGCACAGACTCCGCGAGCGAACACGATTCCGAATCCAGGATGAAACACGCATTGGATCCGCTTTTGGATTTTGCGCGTTCCGCTCTCGAGAACCACATGCGCGAGCATCGCGATTATAAAGCGACCCTGGTAAAGCAGGAGCGGATTGGAGTGAAGCTGTATCCCGAATCGAAAATGTCCCTCAAGCTTCGATATCGCGGGTCCGAGTCTCAGCCCGGCAGCGAACCGAGAGAAGCCATGGTTCAAAAGGATCTGGCACGGAAGGTCTCCGTCTATTTGAAGGGAGTCGAGCCTCCGTCCCAAGCAGGGCGAGAAGTGATCTGGATCGAAGGCGAGAACGACAACAAGCTCAAAGCGCACGAAGCAGGGATGCTTGGTTTCGTGACCGTCGAACTGGCGCCGACCAGCAGGTTAGCCATGATCGGAAATCGATACCCAATTACCGAAATCGGAATCGAGAAGCTCTTGAGAAAGCTGATCGAGAGGGGGGAGCAAGATAAAAGCATGGGGCCCGCGACCGTGCGTGTTACGGAAGATGTGATGGTTGGGAAACAGAAGTGCCGCCTCCTCGAAGTGATCCATGAGCAGCCGACAACGCAGATCGACGGACGGGAACTGAAGTTCGAATTCTATGTAGCAAAGATCTATATCGACGCCGAACGGCAATTGCCCATCCGTTACGCCAGCTATACTTGGCCAAAATCCGAAGGGGGGGAACCCGAATTGCTCGAATCGTACACCTACGAAGATCTTGAGCTCAACGTAGGTCTTGGCGACGCTGACTTCGACCCAAAGAATC
>CAIXME010000012.1 GCA_903920425.1 uncultured Pirellula sp.
CAAAGCGATGGCATATGCTTTGCAAATCCCTACGATCGAGGTCGATACCCTCGATGCAATTGCTTTGCAGATCCCTCCGCTGTATCCAGAAATTCACGTCGTCCTGGATGCCTACCGAGGCCAAGTTTTCTATGCTCGTTACAAGCTTGTCGCCACCGACGGCGTTCTATCCACCTACGTCCAACAGTCCGCTACCGAGATCGTCGACATCCAACCATTGCTAAATCGCATCACTGAAAATCCATCCGGCCCAGCAAGTGTCGTTTGCGGTCCAGGATCCGATCGGTTGAAGCGGTTCCTCGCGGACGAAGAAAATGCAACGAAAGAACACGCAAAGCAAATCACTGACCGTATTCGGTGGCTCGATGGTCCTGAGACATACCCCACGGCAGAAAGCGTTGCAAAACTGGGATTCCAGCGGTTCCTCAAAGGCGAAACTCTAGACGCGTTTCATGTCCAACCAAAATACTTCCGAGGCAGTGCGGCCGAGGAAATGCTCGCCAAATCCTCGCGAGTCTGACGAAAACTGGCCGATCGGCTAAACTGTATTCCTCGCCGGGAGACATCCAACGACCTCTCCCTGCTTATTAAACCACTAAAACCCACGTCATCAAATCCGCTATGGAAATCAAACGCAATCCAACTCGAAGCGTCCAGATCGGCACAATATCGGTTGGGAGCCAACATCCGATTGCTGTCCAGAGCATGACTGCAACCCACACAACGGATATCGACGCTACCGTTGATTTGGTAAACGCATTGCAAAAGTCCGGTGCCGACGTAGTTCGCATTGCCGTCGATAGCGACAAAGACGCGGAGGCTCTCGCCGAAATCCGTAAGCAGACAACTGCAAACCTCTCGGTGGACCTACAAGAAAACTATCGCCTGGTCGAGAAAGTCGCTCCGCACGTTGATAAAGTTCGATACAACCCCGGACACTTGTATCACCACGAAAAGACCAGACCTTGGCAAGACAAAGTCAAATTCTTGGCCGATGTCGCTGGGGCTAACAACTGCGCTATTCGCGTTGGCGTAAACTGCGGTAGCGTTGATCCAAACCAAAAGGAGCTCTTCGATGAAAAGGACTCCATCGGACCAATGCTGGCATCCGCCTCGGAGCACTGCGCTCTGCTCGACTCCATCGGATTCACCCGATATGTTGTTTCGCTAAAGGATAGCGACCCATCCAATGTGGTAACCGTTAACAAACGATTCGCAGAACTTCGTCCCGATGTGCCTTTGCACTTGGGCGTAACCGAAGCGGGTCTGCCCCCTGACGGCATTATCAAAACGCGAATCGCCTTCGAGCAGTTGATTGGACGCGGCATCGGCGACACCATTCGCGTCAGCTTGACGGTTCCCAATTCAAAAAAATCGATGGAGATCGAAGCGGGACGCCAAATCATCGATGATATCTACAACGGGCGACTTCGTTCCGTCGTTGCTCTCGATCCATCCAAGCTCAACATCATCTCGTGCCCAAGCTGCTCGCGCGTGGAGAACGAAGCGTTTGTCGAACTAGCTCAAGATGTGAAAGAGATGACGCTATACGCCAAGGACCATGCGATCACTATTGCAGTCATGGGTTGTCGAGTAAACGGTCCAGGCGAAACCGACGATGCGGATCTTGGACTCTGGTGCGGCCCAGCCAAAGTTAATCTTAAACGGGGTGGCGAACCGATCGGCGCTTTCCCCTACAATGAAATTCTTCCAAAGCTCAAGGAAGAACTCGATAATTTGATTGCTGCCAAAAAATCTGCGGCTTCCTGATCCAGCTGGATCCGTTAACCCAACCAATCCCCAACGATTCGCTTACGGCATCAGTAATCAATCAAGCTCATGGACGAACATCGAAAACAGCTCGCAGAAGCATCCACCTGGGTCGTTAAAGTTGGTTCTCGATCACTCACCGGTGATGACGGCCGACTCGACCGCGACCAAGTCGCCAACCTCGCCAAGCAATTATTGACCTTGGTCGATATGGGCAAACGTGTGGTTCTCGTCTCGAGTGGTGCTGTCGCCAGCGGAGTCGGAAAACTGGGACTTGCTGGCAGACCCACCGACCTTGCTACCCTTCAAGCCGTTGCTGCGATCGGACAAACCCATCTAATTCAAGTCTACGAGCAAACCTTTGCTGAACATGGCAGACACGCCGCGCAGATTTTGTTGACGGCCTCCGAGTTGGATGATCGTGTCGCCTATCTAAATGTCCGAAACACGCTGCGACGACTGCTCGAAATGGGTGCCATCCCGATCATCAACGAAAACGACACCGTCGCGGTCGATGAACTCAAAACCACCTTTGGGGATAACGACCGATTGGCGGGTATGGTCGCGGGTTTGCTCGAAGGCAGTGTCTTGGCCATCCTAAGCGACGTACAAGGCCTTTTCGATCGCGACCCTCGCGATCCCGCCGCAAAAATTTTGCCATCCGTTGAACGTATCGACGACCGGATCGAAGATATGGTTCGGGATCGCAAAACCGGCGTCAGCAAAGGAGGTATGGCCAGCAAACTAGCGACTGCAAAGTTTGTGACCATGAGCGGACAACCTGTTGTCATCGCTTGGGGACGAGGGCAAAACATCCTCGTCAACCTCGCCCAAGGCGAAAACACGGGCACGCTGTTCTTGCCTCAATCGAAAACACTAACTCCTCGCAAACGTTGGATTGGGTTCTCGGCTCAACCTGCAGGAAAACTGCAGGTAGATGATGGCGCAGCACGCGCAATGTGCGACGACGGTCGAAGCCTTCTTGCCATCGGCATCCAAACTGTGGAGGGGGACTTCGGCAAAGGCGATATCGTATCCATCGTCAACCAACAGTCCGAAGAAATAGCGAGAGGCCTCATCAACTACAACTCCAAACAAGTCTCGCAAATTCGCGGTTGCCGCTCGGATCGTATCGAACAAATACTTGGCCAGTGTCCCTACGAAGAAGTCATCCACCGAGACAACTTGGCGATGGTATAACGAAATTTGGGGACGCAGAGCAGATCCCCTTCCCAATGCATCAAACCTAGCATTGAAAACAAGAGATACCTGCCATCACTAGGAACGCCCCCTTGCACTTCTACCACATTGGCTACTTCCCAAAGCGATTGGTAACACGAACTCTTTGGCCATCCATTCGCACTGATCACGAAACCTACGCCTTTCCTGCCCCAGCCCATGTCCAGCAGATCTGCGCCGTCAGCAGCTGTATTGTTGATGAAATCGAGTCATTCGATTACAAAGAAATCTCGGAAAACAATTTCAACCAGTATGGCGGATTCAACTCTCCCGAAGACGCCCGGGCAGTGATGGCTCGAACCGCAACGCATCCCTACGAACTCTACGCGTATGCACTACCTGAAACAATCTACCAAGACGGACTCGCAGTCCCTTATGAAATCGGATGCATCGAACCGGAAGCATGGGAAAGCGAAGAACCCAAGTACAAGAAAATGGGATATGACATAGTAGAAGTGCAACATTGCTCCTTCCTATGCTCGCCACTGAGTTGCAACAACCAAGCGTTTCGCAATCCAAATCTCATCAACCAAAATGGGTTGGCGGAACTAGAGTCCGACGCGATCTGGCTCGCGGAAAAATTCTCGATCGAGAAACCCGAGCCTGGCCCGTACATCATTGTGGAACTCTGACGCTACGAACCATGATGTTCGCCAGGAAAGGCAACGACACAACATCCATCAATTGCTCACCCCCAAGCAAATCGAGAGGAACCATCGCATTCTTCTTCATCGGCCACGCAAAACAGGAAAATCTGTCGCCGCATTCCATCGTACATCCCTCCTTTCGTCGAAAGCACTAGGTAATCTGATACCAACGGCCGCCACATTCCCAAGAAGTGCGGTTAGAGAAATCGAAAGAGGCTCGCAAACATAGAACCCAACTCACTATGAAAAGACGCCTACCTGGAAGGAAACGTTAAAGCAGGAGAAAAACCGAGAGACCGGCTCCGCAACCGAGATGGGATTGCGATATAGCGTCGACAAGTAGTCCGATATGACGCAACCATATCAAGGAACGGTTGCGATGAGGGCAAAAAAAAACCTGGCTTAGTTTGCACTAAGCCAGGCTTCTCTATTTTGAAATCTGGTGGTTGTCACCAGGCTGTTTTGACAACAGCCTGGATAGATGAGTTTTCTTCTCGAACAATTGTGGTCACTTAATTGTGCCTACCTCCGGCAGAGCCGTGATAGACTGTAATTATCCTTAGAAAGGAGGTGATCCAGCCGCAGGTTCCCCTACGGCTACCTTGTTACGACTTAGTCCCAATTGCGGAGTTGACCTTAGGCACTTGCCTCTCTTGCGAGTTAGCTCAGCGACTTCGGGCCCTCCCCACTTTCGTGGCTTGACGGGCGGTGTGTACAAGGCTCAGGAACACATTCAC
>CAIXME010000013.1 GCA_903920425.1 uncultured Pirellula sp.
AATATCTTTTCCATTTTTCGCCCCTTGGCTAGTTCGTCCACCAACTTGTCCAAATACCTGACCTTTTGCGTCAACGGGTTCTCGATCTCCTCGACGCGATAGCCGCAGATCACACCCGTGATAAGGTGTGCATTGGGGTTCAGCTTGGCTTTCTGAAAAAATTGCTCGAACGTCAACTTAGCATCCAAGTGCTTCTGCAGCGTCTTTAGATTGCAACCAGTCAGCCACTCTATTACCTGATGCAATTCTTCTTGCGTTCGGCCTTTCTTTTCCACTTTAGCAACATAGTGTGGGTAAACCGAGGATAGTGTCATCTTCGCTATGCGTTCGTCGTGACTGTTTGCAGCGGCCATGGTTATCTGTTTGGACTTAACGGGTTGAAGCTCAAGAGTTGCGACTCGACCACATGAGACCGAAAGACCTCGACGATTCTTCATGCGTCGTGCCTGAGTGGTGAGCTCCGAGAAAAACTAAGGATTATCGTCAGCGGACTTGCTACGCCCGCCAAGTGTCTTGCTCACACTCAGCGTCATTGCCGAGGCCAGGAACAGTACACCTATGGTTAGCCAAGTCTTCCAGACGAATTCGTTGCTTCGAATATCGCCCCAGATCATTGCTAACGAGAGCACTGTCCCGACGGCGATGCACGCGATGCAGATCGTGAAACAAACTTTGTTGAGGACTCTTAGATCCATAAACATCGATCCCCTGAATCAGAAAACACCAGACGCAGTCCTCTCGAGCAATCGATTCAACACGAGGATTTCTACCTCAACCCGATTCGGAACCGATCGCTGCGAACTCGTGCAGTATATCTTGAATCGGAGCACGCTCCAACGATGAGCAAAACATGATCTCAAAAAACCTGTTATTTCGCTCGGTTATTCCGTCCCAAAAAGGAAACAAGAACATGGATATGCCTTAGGCGTAATTGGAGGATTTGTTCCCCTGTAGATTCTCATGGCAAAAAAAAAGTCGAGTCCACCGTGTCACATGAGCATCGACAAAACAAGATCGACGTCCGAGTTCGATGGGAAGATCGGGTAAACGAAATCGGTAATGACGGCGTCTCGGCAAATCAGTGTCGCACGTTTGAGCAACACCATCGAATCCACAGAAAACGTCGGCAGCGAAAGCGCCTTCGCGAAATCTAAATGGGCATCCGATAGAAGTGGATAAGGAAGCGAGAGGCGCTGCTTGGCCTCGAACTGATCTTCGGGCGATTGGGTACTTATGCCAAACAAAGATATGGAGTGCGCAGCAAAGCGGGTTGCGTTATCACGGTAGGAGCACGCTTGCGGAGTGCATCCGCGCGCACCTGGAATATCATCCCAGCCACTTGGCAGCGGCCGGTCCGGGCGTCCAGTCATAGGATAAAGGAAAAGCACGGACACTCCGGTCAAACCAGCCATGCGGACATGCTGGCCGGTCGCAGCATCCATCAACGAGACGTCGGGAAGAGCGAGTCCAACAAGATGGTCGCATGCGCCATCATCGACGGGAGCCGGCAGATTCAGCGGTACTTTGGAGTAATCGTACATCGAGGTTTTCCGTCGGTTCGTGTCTAAGTTCGTCAGGTCGCCGTCGATTGGACAACCTATCCAAACCGACGGGTGTGCTCGTCGGATGCCGATGGTATCGTTTCGTTCCCCTATAGGCTACGGGCCTTGATCCCTGAATGATTTAGGCCGTGGGAGCCTGGGCATTTGCATTTCTGAGCGGTGGTTGTCCTTTTTTTTGTAGGCTGGACTCATCATGACCTATTTGGTTCCCGGCTGAGGGAATGAGGCTGCTCGGATCCATCGCGGACAGTGTATTCGCGTAGCGTTTCATCACGGCACCACGAATTACTTTTGCATCACAATGGCCAATGCACAACTATGCATCGGTAATTCAATTGCAATTACACTCCGCGTGTGATAAGCTTTTGAAATGTGTCGTTTGAATGTGCCCCGCCTACACCTGTCCATTTAGGCAGATCCCACTATGAGTCCCAGCGAAGTTGCGGAAATTCGGGATCGCTTGACGGTGTGTGGCCAACGAACCACGATTGCGAGAATCACCCTCTTGTACCTTCTCGAGCGATCCCCTTCGCCCAAGAAAGCCGCGGAGTTATTTGCTGAGGCAGGGATAACCGTTAACGGGCGGTCCACGATTACCCGAGTGCTCCGTGATCTTGAGAAATTCGGGTTTTGCCGTCGCATTAAAACGAACGATGGTCCGCTGTATGTCGCGACCATGAAGCAGTCGACTCCTCGCGACGAACCCCAAGAAACTCTTTCTCAGGAGCCGAGCTGATTTCAATCTGAAATTCGCACGTCTTCTTCTTGTCAAGATTAAGACGCGTTCGTTTGTGACCCACTCTCCATGGTTGGCACCCTCACTATTTTGCGTCGATATACCCGCACATCAAAATCGTGGCATTCCTCGCGCAACCGACGCAATCATCAGCAAATATGTCAGACACACCACTGAGGTAGAGGGTCGCTAAACAAGGCCCAACGATCGGGACCGAGCCCCATCTCTTCATCGGTAAGCAAGCAAGCGTTGAGCGACTCCATGATCGCTTCTTCATCCAGTCCTTGGCCGATAATGATCAGTTCGGTTCTGCGGTCTCCCCAAGGAGCTTGCCACACCTCCATCGCTTGCTCTCGGAAACCAGGCTCGCTTGGCCAGTCGTCTTGCGGAACGGACGCCGCCCATATTCCCGCTTGTTCTATGCCGTAGAGCACACCGGCTTGAGACCATTCCGCTGCAAAGTCGTTGTGATTTGCAAACCAACATACGCCTTTCGATCGTACAACGTCAGCATAGAGATCACTCTCAACACATGCATGGAATCGAACAGGGTGCAAGGGTTTTCGTGAAGCAAAAACGAAAGAGTGAAAGCCGTACTCATCTGCTTCGGATGTCTCATCGCCCCGTTTTACCGCTAACCAATTCTTGCTCTCAGCGGCCCAGTCTTCATTAAACGCTCGCGTGTTCAAGACCTGCTGGATCGGAATACTCCCGCGTGACGACCGAACGATGCTAGCTCGAGGGTTCATCAAGTGCAGCAGTTCCTCAAGTTCCTGGATTACAGATTCATCAACCAAATCGCATTTGGTAATCACCAGCACATTTGCAAATTCGATTTGATCAGTCAGCAGATGTACAACCCCGCGTTCGTCGTCTTCATTCACCCCGATTCCTCGTTCACTCAAACTATCGGGAGTAAAGTAATCTCGATCAAAGTTAACCGCGTCGACCAAAGTGACCAATGTATCCAGCCGAGCGATGTTGCTAAGCTGTTCACCATTTTCGTCAGTGAAGGTAAATGTTTCGGCGACCGGTAATGGCTCGGAGATACCAGTCGATTCGATGAGCAAATAGTCGAACTTGCCAAGCAAGGCTAATTCGCGGACCTCAAGCAGCAAGTCTTCCCTGAGCGTACAACAGATGCAGCCGTTGCTCATCGAGATCAACTTTTCATCTACACGGCTTAGTTCCGCCCCACCATCCCGAATCAAACGGGCGTCCACGTTGATCTCGCTCATGTCGTTGACGATGACCGCCACTTTGAGACCGTCGCGGTTCTGGAGTATATGATTGAGCATGGTTGTCTTTCCTGCTCCGAGAAAGCCCGAAAGCAATGTAACTGGTAGTTTGCGTTGCATGGTTCACTCGTCTCCTTCGTTTTGTTCTTCGAGAATCTCTTCCATGGAGGGGATGGGCAAGGGACATTCCCAACCTGCCCATACTTCAGGAGGAAGCAACATTTCTTCGTCGGTCAGCAAGCACTCTTCCAAACGTGATCGCAGAACCACCTCGTCCATTTCAGAACCGATGAAGACCAATTCTTGACGTCTGTCTCCCCATGGTTCTTGCATGGTGCTGGCGATCCATGCTCGCGAGTCCTCGTCCTCGGGCCATTCCGATTCATCCACCGTGCACATCCACGGCCCGTCTTGATCCAGCTTGATCGAAACGCCGGCTTGGGACCAACGAAACGCTTCACCATGATGGGTTGCGATCCAGCAATACCCTTTGGATCGCATCACGCCAGCGAGGATTCCATCGTCAAAGCTCAATGACAACGCGAATCGCTCCGGGTGAAATGGGCGGCGAGCTTCAAAGATAAAGGACTGGATACCGTACTCATCCACTTCGCTTTGCTCGGAGCCTCGCGGAACGGCCAGCCAGTTTGGATGCCCTTCTGCCCACTCTTGGTTGTAGGTCCCTGTTCCAAGTACACTCGTCAAATCTACTTGTCCGTATTGGGACTCTAAGATGTTTGCATACGGGTTCAGATGATGGATAAACCGCTTGAGCTCTTCCATCTCCTCGACCTCGATTCGATCAGCCTTGTTCAAAACGATCACGGTTGCAAACTCAATTTGATCGATCAGCAAGTCGACGATGTTGCGATGGTCGTCGTCGCTGACACCGAGCTTGCGATCGACGAGATCCTCGTAGGTTTCGTAATCCCTGAGAAAATTCTCGCAATCTACCAGCGTTACCAACGAATCCAACTCGGCCACCGCCGATAGGCTGCGGCCTTCTTCATCGGTGAACGTAAATGTTTCCGCAACGGGCATCGGTTCCGAGACACCCGTGGACTCAATTAGCAAGTAGTCGAATCTCCCTTCGGCGGCGAGTCGTTGAACCTCAAGCAATAGATCCTCGCGCAACGTACAGCAGATGCAGCCATTGGTCATCTCAACCAACTTTTCTTCGGTACGGCTGAGAGCGGTCTCACCGCGAACGATGGCAGCATCAACGTTGATCTCGCTCATGTCATTGACGATCACGGCCACCCTGAGTCCCTCACGATTCCTCAAGATATGATTGAGCATGGTAGTTTTGCCAGCGCCGAGAAAGCCGGAAAGAACAGTAACAGGAAGCTTGCGATGCATGGAACGGTGATAACGTGAAGGTAAGGTTTGTAAAAAAGGGCTATGTGCTGACTCATGACGCAACGCATGGCCGAGGTTGGATCGTTGCGAGAATCAGCGAGACGAGGCTTTGTGTTTAGTGTGGACGGCGGACTTGAATCCAAGTCATATCGCAGAACTCCGAAGCTGGATCAGCAAGTTCTGCATCCCCAGCGAGATGAAGTGACACTGCGATGGATTTCAATTTGGCGAATAGACGTACGGGAGACAGCCGTAGAAACCACGTGGTGAAGGCGGTGTTCGTTTCGCTGAATGACAGGCGTCAAAACCACAATGGGATCATTCAATGCAATAGAGTCGCGTCCCAGTTCGAATGAGGATCTTGCCACCGGATGCGACAGCTCCGTAGACGATCGGATCGCGAGCTTCAGATGCTGAATCGGCTCGTCTCGCTGCGAAGCTTTCGGCCATCGCCTTCATCTCATCTTTATCCAAACTCCCGTCTCCGTTCTTGTCGATACGAGCAAGCATCGGTTTGAAATCGACCGGGATCTCTTCGGTACTTAGCACTCCATCCCCGTTCTTGTCCGCCGCCGCCAACATAGACATCATGCCGCCTCCCGGACCGCCAGCCCCGGATGGACCGCCACGCCCGCTGGGGCGATTTCCGCTCGGTCCTACACTCTCCGAGCCACCTTCGACACTAGTGCCACCCTCGGTCGGTGCTCGCCTTTCCGACCTGCTGCCTTCAACATAGGTCTCAGGCTTTGGCGGATTGGCAGGATCCCATAGTTCATTCGTTGCAACTACTTCATACGCGGTTCCAGATTTAAGAACCACGGTCCGCCCATCCTTGCCAAAGAAGTAAATGCGGTCCTGCGAAACGATCGGCGTTCCCCAACATTGCGTTCCGAGCCGCTTGGAATAATGTACTTTTCCACTATCAAGATCCAAGCAATGCAGCACACCAGCCTTGCTAACATAGTAGGCGCAATCACCGCAAACGACTGGGCTCGCGTAATCGCTGGTAACCTTCTCTGCACGCCAAAGAAAATCAGGCCGACCATCAACCATTTTGGCCAAATTGATGCAGCAATTGGATGGAGTACCACCGCCGTTTTCGTCCGCAAACTCCGGCAAACGGGCGCCAACTAATAGCTTTGAACCATCCAGAGTAGGCGAAGGTACAGAGTTTCCATCGAGGCCGCCAAGATCCCAACGCTTCGCACCTGTTGCTGCGTCGTACGCTATCACCGAACCTGCAGAACTGACGATGACCGTTCCAGCCCCCTGTTCATCGACCACAATGGGCGAGGACCAGGAGGACGAAGAAGGGCGATCGGTCTTCCAAACAGTCGCTCCTGTCTTGTTATCGAGAGCGAGCAAATAAGATGGCCCTTTGTGCTCGATGTTGAGAATCATGCAATCCCCGGCTTGAGCGGGAGATGCTCCAAGACCATGACCATTTTCAAATTTGCCGTAGTCGGCAGTCAAGTTGCGATGCCATCGTTTTTGGCCAGCATGATCAACCGCGACAACATCTCCACTTTCAAAGAATGCATAGATTGCGTTCCCATCCACTATCGGTGTTGGAGCAGCACGCGATGCAGCGTAATTGGAAAGTGCTTTATTGGCAGATTCAAAAGAGAATTGCCAAAGTTCTTTGCCGCTTGCAAGATCGAGACACTGAATAACGCAATTGTCTTTCATTTTCCCTTCAACGGCGCTCAAGTAAACTCTCCCGTCATAGATGACAGGCGTCGATTGACCGTAACCGATGAGCTCTCGCTCCCACGATACACCTTGCGTAGCGGACCACGTTAATGGCAAGCCTGAAACCACATGGGAAGAGCCACCATTCCTAAACGAGGGCCAATCGGCCAACACGCAATGCGACGAAAATGCCACGGCCATCGCGAGCGTACCCATGCGGAAGCAACTGAATTGAAATGACATTATTGACTTTCTAACAAAGAAATACGGCTTGATTCATTCGTTTTGCGGAGACCGAAATACGGGTCATATGCGATGAGCAGATATACAAAATGCATCACCACAGGATTCGTTGATCGTGTAGCGGCATAGTGAGATGCCTGCTTTCGATGGGAAGCATCTCTTGAAACTCCGAACACGCAACATTGGACAGATCAGTCGATGCGATGCTGATACGAGGCTGACAATCAAAATTGAAAGCGACGACTTAGCCCCCGATCGCAAGCACATGCGTGGGATTTCCGCCTACCGAAATCTTGCTTTCAATTTCCAGGTTTAGCAGTGACATCACCCATATCGAACCGTCTCCTGGATTCGTAAAGCACGCAAAGCGGCGATTGCCAGAGAAGCAAATTTCATGATGGCCGCTATGCCCCTCCACTTTGCTTGCCCCGACCGTTAGAGTCTTAGCGATGGCGGCATCACCGAAATCTCCATCGCCGTTTACATCAAGGTCCACAATCGTCAACGTTTCCGTGGCTTCGCTATCGCGGCGGTCACTAAACAAGAATGCGTATCGTTTCCCGGCAGAAGTCTTCACGCACTTGGGCGTTGTCAAAGCAAGCCCCTCTGCGACGGGCAGCGGCAATTTCTTTACTGTTGGCTTGGGTGATTTTGCATCGATGAGACACAAGCTGGCTGAGTCGTTCGCGCCAGTCGTGAACAGAACAAACTGCTCATGATTAGTAAATGCTCCCGTGCGATTCGGCTTGCCTTTGACTACATCTTCTCCCAAAGAAAGGTGATGGATTTCCGTTGTGCTCTCGTTCTTGCTCATGCCAATATCCGCTTCGACCCAACAGACGCCATCTGACGGCGCAAAGAAAACTCGTCCTGAGTTGGACGTCGCACCATGCAATCCGCCGCTGGGAAGCTTGATCCGATAAGCAGGTTTAGCCAACGCGCTATCGATAGGTATCACGTCTACGCGTCCGACGTTTTCTCCCTCTCTGTCAGCCCAAGTTGCGTAACAAACTTTCCGATCGACCGCAGCAAGGGTAATGTGACTGCCCCCACCCGAATGAAAGCGAGCTACGGAAGGAGATGGCGTTTTAAGCAATGTCGCTGCCGGCAAAATGGTAAATCCATTTTTCTTGTCATTGGCAATGAAGATGTCTCCTTGGTATTTGTAGACGTGCGCAGGGTTTCCTTGATCGGCATCCAGCTTCACAGCCGCTATCTCAGGTGCCTTCTCATAATGCCAGTGCGAGTGGCTTCCGTGCTCTTCTTCGTTCACACCGGAACGAATCGCAACCCATCCACTTTGAATAGTACCGTTGTCGTTGTCATGGACTCCAACCACCGCCATGCCATTGATATCCTCCATCTGCACAAAGCTTTGCTTCTCTGCATCCAACTTGGGAAAGCCAGATACGGATTGAGCACGAATCGAAAAGCCATTCGCGTCGCGAGTCAGGTCGCCCCAACGCATGGTCTGATCGGAATTGTCTTGCCAAATCAAACGCGTCGCCGGCCGCGGAACCTTGGCGCTTTGAGACCCCTTCGATTTATCTTGTGCCGATGACGGCGTCGCTACCACGCAAGCGACGAGCAAACAACTAATTCGCAAACAGAATTTCATGCTCTTCGTGTCCCTTTTCATTTGGTGAACAGCGAGCACGTGAACATCCCGAGCCATGAAACAGCCCGCGGAATACTGCCTCCCCAAAGCCGCACCATCTATCTCGAAGAACACGATGCAGCTCGGCAGTCAAACCAACTCGCTAACAAACATAATATGCTTTTGCAATTCGTTTGCAATAGCTTTTCGTGTGCGATTGTAGTTTTTGAAAATTATGCGACTTCGAGCCTGGGGCTGCAAAAAGAACGAATTCTCCCATCGGCGCCCCTCCAAAAGAGAAACAATCAGCCAACGCCCCTCCCGTTTTTCGCCTCTCCTCCCCTCGCCCAATTACTGAATGAGTGAGGCCGATAGGTGGTGAGGAAAGTCAGCTTCTTTTGAGCCGGAACTGCATTGCGGTCGCGTTGATTGGCATGGCCGAAAAAGGGCTAAACCAATCACTGAACCGAAGCTGCGCAAAGGCATGAACTCTGCGCAGCGTCACCCCAACCACTTCACGTGGACGCTTTCGTCATTGTTTCCCAAGCGTAGAATTTTGCTCATTGATAACTCAACTGGCAAAGGGGCAAGTGTAGCTTGAAGCGATCCGGAACCAACTTGATACGCTTGACAATGGATGCGTGTCTGAACGGATCTCGCATAGCCGCCAAGATGCGAGGAATCGGCAGGGACTGTTCTTGGCGTCTCCACGCGTTGGCGCGAGAAATGAATTCTCCCATGAACCTGTAGTTATAGGGAATTAGCGCTACCGAATCGTTAAGATTCGACGATATCAGCAGAAGGCAATGAGAAAAACGCCTGCACCGTTAGGCAAGTTGAGTTTGCCAGGTTACCGTTTATCATTGACACCTAATGAGGCTAGTCGCAACCTCAATAACTCGGCCCCCCGGATCCAATGAGTCGTAACAAGTCAAAAACCAAAACGTCCACCAACGCAGCGACGATTCCGTCCACTAGCGGCTTAATGCATAACTGGTTCTCTTGGCCATGGATGACAGCCGTGCTGGTTGGTATCGTTTTCATCGCCTACATCCCCGTCTTCGATGCCGGCTTTATCTGGGACGATGATGACTACGTGATCGAAAACATGACGCTCCGGGACTGGAATGGCCTTGCTAGGATCTGGTTCGATCCGACCGCGACACCCCAGTATTACCCATTGGTGCACACCACTCTTTGGATCGATTTTCAATTGTGGAACCTTTGGGCGGGTGGATACCACATCACGAATTGCCTATTGCATGCCATCACAAGTGTCGTTCTTTGGCGTGTCCTGCGGCGACTAGAAATACCAGGTGCTTGGTTGGCCGCTGC
>CAIXME010000014.1 GCA_903920425.1 uncultured Pirellula sp.
TCATCTTCGAGATGTAAATCTCGCACCATCGAGTTGCTGACACCGTCGACGCAAAGTCCGCCTTTTAGCAGGATGCTCATCGTTGCAGTTCCTCCAGCCAGTCCGCAGCGCTGCGCAAGGGCAGGTTGCTATTCGCATTCTCTTTCAAGTCGCCAGAAACGGCATCGCCTAGTGCAACGTCTTGGGCTCGGGGATCGACGTGGGCGAGCAAGCACTGATCGGAGCGAAAGATATCCGCAGCATTCTCAACGCCGGGAACGAGTGTTGGAAACCGCTGGGATTTCGGCGTTATTTCGATCAACGTGCAATGGGGGTGGTCGGAACGGATCGAATGCAAGAGGTCCTCGGATTGTCCGACGGTTTCATTGATATACAAGACAACGGCAGCCTCCTTGGTGCTTGGCGAAGCGATTGTCCCGCGATGATTCAGCCAGGCAAGCGTTGCATTTTCGTCTGGGTCGTAGGTCGGCAATCCGTTGCGGAATCGAATCCGCCCTGGGAACCCTGTTAGCCAAGTGCATGCTTGCTGGAATGTCCCATTCAACGACGCCCAGGCCAATCCGGCGCAGCGGTTTGTTTCGTTTCGTTCCGCGATACTTTGGAAAAGCCGCTCTACCCACAAATCGGGATAGTCGATGGTGAGCGATTCCGAGCACCAAACAATACTGGTGTAAGTTGCCGTTGCCATTTTGCCAAACAAGGCATCCGTAGGTGACGAATGCATCGATACGCCACCGTCCGCTTTTGACTCTATGTCGACTGCTGAGTTGGCTAAAGAATTGCTGTAGCGATACCACTGCAATAGCGACGTTGGGACGGCCTGTATATCAAGCGGAAACGACCAAACATCGGCTCCAGTGCTTTTCCAGCAATCGACGGACTTTAGACTGAATCGTCCTAGCAGCAAGACGGTCTTGTTGGTGCACGACGAAGAGCAAAGGGACGATGGCATTCGTGGATAGAGATCCAGAATCGAATCATCTCCGACGATGATCAGCATATCCGCATGATCCAGCGTTTCGGCGATGGAAACGGTGTTCATCCCCGAGCGTTGCATGGCGGCGATGTTGGCGAACGCGTTCTCATCCAACGTACAATCGATCGTTGCGTCGAGTGCTTTCGCGAAGGCGACCGCCGCGCGGGCTGTTTGCACACTTGCAATCCTGCCTGTCACCAGCACTTGTTTAGCTTTGGCAAGTGATTTCTTTGCCGTATCGACTGATTGTGATACGAGGCTCTCTTGGAGTGGCAAGGCTTGGTTTGCCGAGGTCCACGCTTTACGAATGGACCTAAGCTCGACAAGCGAGTTTACTCGTCTACTGCACGAAGTCTCCTCGTGAGGTTCTAGGTCGCACAGTAATGAGCAAAATGAACAAATCATTGGCTACACGGACAGGGCAGCAAGGACATGTTCGGTAATGGCAACGGTGCCAAGCGAAGGTTGTCCTTTACGCACCAGGTCTGCCGTGCGATGCCCCGCAGCCAGAACCGCCTTGACTGCCGATTCGATAGCGGCCGCTTCGGCTTCTAGTCCGAGAGAATGGCGCAAAAGCATGGCCGATGCAAGTATCGTTGCCAGTGGGTTCGCGATGCCTTTGCCGGCGATGTCCGGAGCCGACCCGTGGATCGGTTCGTAGAGACCAGGGCCATCGCTTCCGAGTGATGCGCTAGGCAGCATGCCGAGCGAACCAGGCAGCATCGACGCTTCATCGGTCAAGATATCGCCAAACATGTTGCTGGTAACCACGACGTCAAAGCTGGTTGGTCTGCTCAATAGGTGCATTGCCATCGAGTCGACAAGCACAACGTCATACTCTATCGACGGAAACTCTTCTTTCATGATCCGGGCAGATACGCGTCGCCACAGACGAGACGCTTCTAGGACATTCGCTTTGTCGACCATGGTTAGTTTATTGCGACGTTTTTGAGCGGCCAGAGCAGCCATGCGTACAATTCGCTCGACTTCGGATGTCGTGTAAACTGCCGTGGAGAAGGCGCGTTGTTGGCCGTCGGCTAGTTCCTCAAGTCCAGAGGGGCCGAAATACAGGCCACCGGTGAGTTCGCGATAAAACAGAATGTCCGTCCCCTCGATGATCTCCCGCTTTAGTGGCGAAGAGTCAAGCAATTCGTCGAATGTCACGATGGGGCGCAGATTTGCGAAAAGCCCGAGCTCCTTTCGGATCTTGAGCAACCCAGCCTCGGGCCGAGTTTTGGCGTTTGGATCGTCCCATTTGGGGCCTCCGACAGCACCAAGAAGGATCGCGTCGGCGGATTTGCATGCCACCGTCGTGGCGTCCGGAAGTGCGTCGCCGGTTGCGTCGATGGCAATACCACCGATCAAGTGCTCGGAAAACTGAAGTTGGTGGCCAAACCGTTTCGCTATCGTTTCGAGAACACGTTGGGCTTGATGGACAACTTCCGGACCGATGCCATCACCGGGCAACAGGACGATCTTGGACTGCAAAGTGGCTCTCGCTACAGATAGTGGAAACAAAAAAAGCTCGGGGATACCCCGAGCTCTCGATTGTTCCACATTCAGATCGGACAAGCAACCCGGCCCGAAACTCTCGTTAAACGGGACAGTTGGTCAGCAAGCTCCATCCGGACGCAGGATCGCGGATTATCTAAACCGATTACTGGAACGATTTCCCGCAACCGCAAGACTTGGTTGCATTTGGGTTTTCGAACGTAAACCCTTGTCGCTCAAGGCTTTTGTGATAACCGATCACTGCCCCGTCCAGCAACAAGGCGCTCTTCTTGTCCACAACAACAGCGACGCCATGTTGGTCGTAGCGGCTGTCTTTTTGCTCGTCGAATTTGTCGTCGAAGCTCAATGAATATTCAAAACCAGCACATCCACCGGCCAAAACGCCAACGCGAACGAACGTATCTGGGTCTAAGTTGCCTTCCGAATGAGCTCGCTTGAGTTCCAAAGCTGCCTCTTCTGTGACATTTACTGCCATCGTCGTAACCTCAAAACCAGGAATAAAAAGGGGTTTGCGAAGTTCGTCTCAAGGATCGAGCCAAACAACGCTGAAATACTTTGTTCAATCAGTCTACTATAGTATGCGTGTCGATCCACCCGGGGCAAGTCAAAATTGGCTTTGCACGAATGCCTAATCCTGGTATTCTATCCGCCCCTTGTACCGATGCCGGTAGAGGCATTCCCATTTTATTCACTCCAACGACTCTGACGGATCATGACAAAGCCACACCGCAAACTCAAGAAGGCCAACCACGGACAACGGGCCGCCAATAGCAAAGCTCGCAAGTCCAAGCGCCGTAAGGTCCGCACCTAAATTCAACTCGGAATGTGGCTTACGTACGTTTTGACGGGATTGTCATACGTGTTTGCCTCAAACGATTTGAACGTTGCGAATCGTAGGAATGGATTCTCGATCCGTATCAACTGTGAGCGGATCGGTTTGTGTTATCCTAACCATCGAACGAGTCTGGATGGCCGGGCACTGGAGCTGCATAGCCCCTTGCTAGCGACCTAAGGGCTTGAATGATTGCCTTCGTACGTCCTTGATCGGAAGTCTGTCTGTGGTCCATAAAGATTTCATCGTCGATCCCGACACGATCGACTTCAATAATGTCGTTGCGGATTTGGATCAGATTCGCAAGTACAATCCTCAGCGTTTCGAGATGGAGCAGCTGACGGCGATTGTTTTCGAAGACGCCGAACGGTTCGCTTGCGTTGGCTACAAAGACGTCACAGAGAATGAGTTCTGGGTTCGAGGGCACATGCCAGGCATGCCTTTGATGCCCGGAGTGGTGATGCTGGAATCGGTGGCACAAGTATGCTGCTATTGCTCCCACAAGTACAAGCTGTTGGGTGATTCGATGGTGGGTTTTGGCGGACTCGAAGATGTTCGATTTCGCGACCCCGTTTTGCCTGGCGATCGGCTTGTCGTCATGTGCGAACTGCTGAAAGTTCGCAAACCTCGTCTGATCGTTTGCCGGTTCCAAGGAATTGTTGGACGTAACATCGTCGTAGAAGGAACTCTCAAAGGGATTCCGATTCCTGTCGACTACTTGAACTCTCTCAAGAAGTAAGCTTCGAACTGCAACGACTCGCTCAGCGTAACAACACGCGAGAGCGA
>CAIXME010000015.1 GCA_903920425.1 uncultured Pirellula sp.
CGATATCGACGAATCCGAAATCCCACGTTTTCACGAATCGGCAAAAGCATACGCATCGGTACGTGGCCGGCCAGACATCAAGGTCGAGATTCAATTCGTTCGCTCGGAACCCTACGTCATTCCCAAAAAGACCCTCAACGGCGGAGTCAGCGAACGAGTCGATACGCGGGTGCTGCAGATCATCTATTCGGTACTACCCACCAACATCGACGCCATCACCGGACAACAAGTCGATGTCTATATCGAGGAAAAGATGAACTAACCGAACTGGCACGCTGAAATCAGCAGGAGTCGCAACCACACCAACGGATCGCAATTTCTGTACCCGTGCCCGTACCGGTGCACTAACTTACTTACCCCAATTCGAATAGGTGATCGACAATTGCAGCACAGTAGCAATGGATACCCAAGTTAAGTACGGTAACTGAGCGATCGTAACCCACTTGTAATGTGGCCATACTGCGGCAGCGCTCCAAATGATGGTTGCCCATATGACGACGATATCGACTGCCGCCAAAGGCAAGTTCCTCCATCCGAACTGGATAGGAGTGAAGATTAGATTCGCCACCAAGTTGATGGCAAAAGGGAGAGCCACCAGCCATCCGACTTTTCCTCGAAAAGCTTGCACGAAGACAAATCCGAAACTAACCAGAATCACCGGATACAGAATCTGCCAAATCAATCCGATGACCGCGGGCGCAGGAGTCCAACTTGGCTTTTCGAGCGAGTTATACCATTCTATCCAAGGCATTTCGATTCACTTCTTTCGCCCATTCAGGTCAAGGTCTGCCAAAGTACTTTTGCTTGTACAAACAGTGACCTATGACTTACCTGCCGTCAAGTCGAACATCGAGTCGCCGCCCAAGCGCGGACGCTGATGGGCTGTGCGAAGAGTAAATGCGGATCGCCGGTCAATTCAATACCAAGCGGACTACACATGGTGTTCTTGTTCACCGTCCAACTCGCTTGGGAGAGGGTCCAAGGCGCGTGGTCAATCTCGCCTCGAAACAGCCGTTGGTCACGCGATGCACTGTACAGGCAGTAACGAGCTGTAAGCCAATGTTCGAGAGACCCCGGCTGCGCATGAAACGTTTCTTTCGAGCCTCGATAACTTGCATCAAATATGGCAGCGGGTTCGCCTCGATGCGTCCGATTGCTTTGATACGAAATCGCACCGGAGTCATCCTCATGCATCGCCATCTTGGCGTCCATATAAGGCAAATTGAAAGTCGCCCTCGCAACGCGAACCGCAACAGGGTTTTCAGCGTCCAACGAAAAGAACCACACGCCGGGCTTTCCCTCGAACGTGACGTAGGTGCGAACGTTGAGCTCTAGAAAACGACTAAGCCTCGGTATTGCGGGACAACAACGCGGGGCAATGTTGGACATCAAAAAAGGGACAACTCCAATCCATGCAGCGCCATCCCGCGTGTCCAAGGTCAAGCCGCGAGGCAGGAGTGGAGCAATGACTTCCGGAGCGACTTGCCAGTGTGCGAAAAGCAACTCAGACCAAGTCATCCGCATAACCCAGGGATATCTGGGTAATGGCCACGTACGGTCAGATTCCACGTGCATAGAGGTTCCTTATCGCAGCATCAAGCTGGGGATATTCGAATTCAAATCCTTCTTCTTGCAATCGCTTTGATACAACAAAGCGTCCATACAAGACAAGTTCGGGATCGGTTCGCATGATGAGCGGTGCACCGATGCGAACCATCCATTCGAACGCAGGTAGTCCGATTGGTATCTTGAGGACACTGCGCAGAGTTCGCATGAACTCCACTTGAGTA
>CAIXME010000016.1 GCA_903920425.1 uncultured Pirellula sp.
AGACTCCGCATAGCGAACTAAATCCAGCCAATGCCTACCCCAGCGTTCACCAAATTGGGGAGACCGAAGCATCGCGTCCACGAGTTCCTCGAGCGCATGTTCGGATCCATCTTTCTCAAAGTGCTCGACGGCATCGGGAGCGGGAGGCAATCCCAACAAATCAAAAGATAGCCTTCGTATCAAGCCTCGCTTGTCGATCGGAGGGGCGGCTGCGAGCTTCTCGGCCTCAAGTCGAGAGAGGATGAACCGATCCATCGGCTGCTTGCACCATGAGTCGTTTAACACATCTAGGACGTGTGGATTCCCAATCGGTTTCCAAACCCAATGCGATTCTTTTCGCGATGCAAGATCGAAGACAGGCTTGGCTCCCGACCCGGTGGGTTCTGGCTCCGTTGGCCAGGGGGCCCCCATATCGACCCACTGGACAAACAAGTCGATTTCTTGCTGCGTTAATTTGCCTTTGGGTGGCATCTCGTACGATTCGTATCGCACTGCCGCAATGAGGGAGCTGTTTGCAGCGTCGCTGGGGACCACAGCAGCACCCGAGTCACCACCCTTCAACATGCGCGATCTACTATCGAGCAGCAGATTCGCTTCGACACGTTTGGCGTCGGCACTGTGACAGGAGTAGCAATGGGTTGCTAGGAGGGGCCGAATCTTGGTTTCGAAAAAATGGATTTGCTCTGCGGTGGCCGCGTTTTCGTCGCTATCGTCGATGCGTGCCATCACGGATGTGATGCCGATCAGATACAGGACCAAAGCAGCGTGTAGCCAATTTCTCAGTTCCATCGCGGTTGCATTTCCTACGATTCGTTGTCGGACGCCGGGTGGGGTGGGCTAGAAGGGCGGGTTGGTGGGGTGGGCTAGAACTGAAAACTGGCGTCCTGTGGAAAGGGTCGAATTCCAAGCCCAAGCGTCTATTGTCGTCGAATGTACTCTCGACGTCTACAATAAAGCGGGCATCAAAGGGGTGCGAACTCTCCAAGATCCGGGACATGATCCCATTGTTTCCCTGGAAAACGAAACCCCCGACAAAATTTGCAAATAAACTGCCAGAGGCTGTCCTTTTTCCGTCCCGTCGTTCGTCTCCATCGCAACCACGTGTTGTCGAACCGTGGGAAACCATACCAATGTCACTATTGAGGAGAACGATTCCATGGCGAAATTCCTATTTATTTACCGCGACCCAGCCGAGCCAGCATCACCACCTTCGCCAGAGCAGATGCAAGCGTTTCTGGCCATGTGGGGAGACTGGTTTCAAAAGTATGGGACGGCGATCCTCGATGGAGGTGATGGTCTGCATCCCACCGGCAAATTATTGAAAACCGACGGCACCGTGTCCGATGGACCTTATGTAGAATCCAAGGAAATCATCGGAGGCTTTTCCGTGGTTCAATGCGACAACTACGATCTGGCTGTAGGCATTGCTCGCGATTGCCCAATAGCAAAAATTGGGGGCACCATTGAGATTCGCGAGTTCGCCGGTTTCAATTGATGCATCCACTGCATTGTTCTGCCCACAGGCCTACCGAGAGTCCATGACCAATATTGCGAAACCGACAGAAGCAATACCGGACTCCAACAAGCTGGTGGAGCACTTTTTTCGACATGAGTATGGCCGCTTGGTCTCGGTACTGACTAAGCGGTTGGGGATGCGTTATATCGACGTCGCAGAAGACTGCGCTCAGATAGCACTTTCGCAAGCCTTGCATCATTGGGGTCGAAACGGCATACCTGAAAACCCTGGCGGTTGGCTGTTTCGAGTTGCAAGTCGATCCGCAATCGATGCGATTCGCAAGCAAGCGATGGAGGTCCGCGCGCAGCCCGAGTTGAGCTCGCTGCCGCAGTCGTCTCTCTTTGCAGAAGGGCAAGTACAGCCTAGCGATTGGATCCTCGAAGAGCCTGGTGCGTTGGATGACGATCAGCTACAGCTGCTTTTGGTTTGCTGTGCGCCGGAGTTGCCCGTATCTTCTTGTATCGCATTGGCATTAAAAGTCATGTGCGGTTTTAGCGTGAGCGAAATCGCACATGCATTGCTTACTAGTGAAAGCACCATCCAAAAGCGGATTACGCGAGCGAAAGAAAAGCTGAGGGGTGATCCCTCTATGCTCAAAATCGATGCAGCGATCTTCGATCAAGAGCGAATCGACGCGGCGTTGATGGTTTTGTATTTGTTGTTCAACGAAGGGTACTTGTCCACGCACACCCGCATGTCGACTAGAAGGGAATTGTGCGAAGAAGCCATCCGCTTGGCAACCATCCTGTCACAGCACCCGAGGAATGACGTCTCAAGCGTCTATGCGTTGCTAGCCCTGATGTCGTTTCACATCGCCCGCCTGGATGCAAGAACCGACGAAGCGGGTGACGTTCTCTTGCTTGAATCTCAAGACCGCAGCAAATGGAGCTGGTCGGATATTCGACTTGGAATGGATTGGATGCAACGTTCGACGTCGAGTGTCCAAGCATCCAGGTACCATATCGAAGCGGCGATTTCCTGGGAGCATTGCCGGGCTGCTCGCTTTGAGGATACGGATTGGGACCGGATTTGCGAGTTGTACGATGTGTTGCTGGTCCGGATCGCCACGCCAATCCAGTGGCTTAATCGAGCGATCGCCGAGTCCTACCGATCGGGGCCGAGTGCTGCGCTCCAGATAATTGCGGCGATTCCCGAATCGGAGCACCCAGTTGATTATCCGATATGGCATGCCGTTCTAGGATATCTACATCATCGCAATGGCGACCTCGTTGTCGCCAAACAACAGTGGACCATCGCACTCGGTTGCACACACTCTCGTGCCGAGCAGGAGCTTCTGCGCCGACGTATTGCTTCTTGTTCCTGAGGGGCGGGTGGCTGCTTTTGGTCGCCTTTCGCTCCGCGAAAGGTGCGCTCAGCACGAACCCCCTTCCGCGGCGCGAAAGGCGACCATGGAGCGAAAGGCGACCAAAGACCAAAAGGCGACCATATTCATCATCGCAACCATGCTGCTGCGTCGGCGTCGCTTGGCATTCGCCAATCACCACGCGGCGATAACGAGACGCTTCCTACCTTTGGTCCATCGGGCACGCATGACCGCTTGAATTGAGCTGCAAAGAAGCGTTTGATGAAGGTTGCGAGCACCCTTCGAATTTCCTCGGGCTTGTAGGCTTGATCAAAGGTCGCACCCTCAGCCATCAACAAAATCTTCTCGGGCGTCGCACCACTTCGCACAAAATGGTAGAGAAAGAAATCATTTAACTCGTAGGGGCCTACAGACGCTTCGGTACTCTGGTGTATCTGTTTGTTTTTAGATAAAGGCAACAACTCCGGCGATATCGGCGTTTCCGCGATGTCCAAAAGCACGCGACGGACCTCACCGTCGTAGTGATTCAATGCAACGTAGCGTACTAGGAATTTAACCAAGGTCTTTGGGACCGAGCAATTCACGTTGTACATCGACATATGATCTGCGTTGTACGTACACCAACCTAGCGCCGATTCCGAGAGATCGCCCGTGCCAATGACAAAACCGCGGTTCATGAGCAGCATCGTACGCATACGAGCTTGCACGTTTTCGAATACGAGATCGTTCCTCTTGTCTTCGGGGAGTTGCTCTAGCTGCAACTGCAGGCTGTCGACGGTTTTCCCGTCCAGTTCGATCCCGAATGGGGCGTGCTGAAGATCTCGGTATGTTTTTAGGCAGCTTTCGCGAATGTCGATGGCTTCTTTGGCAATCCCCAACAAGTCCATCAATTGCAGAGCGTTGGTTTTGGTTTGGATCGAAGTCCCAAATCCTGGCAAAGTCATTCCGACCACTCGTCGTGGGTCCCATTGCAACGCATCGATCATCTTGGCTGCGACGATCAGAGCCAACGTGCTGTCGAGCCCACCCGATATCCCTATCACCAATGGCACTGAAGCAGGAAGCATAGAAACGCGTTTGGCTAGCGCGGCGCATTGAATCTCAAAGATTTCCGCGCAGCGATCATCGAGTTCCGCCGCGTTGGACGGAACGAAGGGATGCGCGTCGTATCTGCGAACGAGCGGCCTGCTCTCGTACGCTAACTCAAAGGGTATCCGTCGAAACGATTTGTGAAACGATACCTCGTGCGGTTGATGAAACGATCCGGACACACGCCTGTCGTGTTCGATTCGATCCAAATCGATGTCGCTGGTTGCAAAACTCGTAACGCCATCCTTCGAAGCGTTTGCTGCGATATCCAGTCCAGTACCGACTCGTTTCGACTCGGCGAGCAACGAACCGTTCTCGGCGATCAAACAATGTCCGCCAAAGACAAGATCCGTAGTCGATTCCGTTGGTCCGGCGCTAGCGTACGCGTACGCGGCAATACACTTTCCGGATTGGCTGGCGATCAATTGCTTTCGATAATGAGCTTTGCCGATCGTCTCGTTGCTGGCCGAAAGATTGAGAAGGACGTTGGCACCTCCAATGGCTTGAAGGGAACTGGGGGGAATGGGCACCCATAGATCTTCGCAGACTTCGACCCCAACGATCGCGTTACCGCATTGAAACAACAAATCTGTTCCGAAGGGAACCTTCATCGTAGAGCGAAAAAGGGATCCCGTTCCGATTTCGGAATCGGCAAGCGATAACTCCACCTCGTGCGGGATGGGCATGGCACCCGACTGAAACCATCTCGCTTCGTAGAACTCCTGGTAATTGGGCAAATGCTGTTTGGGAATCAGCCCCAGAATGTTTCCGTTGCATAGAACGGCTGCAACATTGAACAACTTGCCATCAACGGCAAACGGAAGACCTACAACGATCAATTGCTTGGTCTGCACCGATTGAGACAACGCGATCAGTTCGGAAACGCAACTGTCGAGAAGTGTCTTTTGCGAGAACAGCTCCCCACTCGTGTAACCGCTCAGGCAAAGCTCGCCAAACACAATCACGTCGGAGTCGCCAAACGCACGGATCGCTTTGCAAATCGACTCGCGATTGGCTCGAGGATTGGCTACCGCAATGGGAGTACTAGCAGCCGTTACACGTAGAAAACCTTGGAGATGCATATGCGATGTTACCGAGCGGGGCTACGATGAAAATGAACGTGTCGCCATTTGCCTTGCTGACGATGCCAAACGCGTGTTTCTTCCATGGCGGATGAAACGGGTTTCCCGTCGTTGATTTTCTGCGTCAAACGCACATAAGCAATCACCGCGACATCACCCATGATCCGAATGTGTGGCGCCACAATGGTCGACTGCACAGGAGTTGGGGTGCCCGAGCTGGGCAAATTGAAATAGTAGTTGTGAAACTCTAACCCATCGACCAAATTGCCCAACGCCTCAGGCTCGAAACAAGTCAATGAGTCATCGCACAACTCCGTGTACGTGTCCCAATCTCCGGCAGTGATCGCGACCAGTAGCTTTTGAGTGAGATCCAGCACTGCATCGCGGTCTGATTCTAACGACATTCGAAAATCACTTTCTCTTTAAACGAAATCAACTGTTTACGTAAACGACGACAATCACGGGTTGAACTACCGCAGAGGCAACAAAGCATGCACTTGCAATCGAAGTTCTTCCGAAGTATTCGAAGCAGTAGTACTCTCCGGGTTTGAGTCCGAAGCATTTTCCACGCTCGTTGCATTTGCATCATGGCGCACGATTCTGCCGAGCACAAGACAGAGTGCCGGCAAGTTCGCTGATCCGACTCGCCATGCTCCAGGCAAGACGTCGATAGCGAATTCGCCGTCGGCCCCTTTCCATTTCTCTTGGACAGTCCATGTCTTATTTGCGTCGGGCTCGTTCGCTTCGCCCAGCTCGATGACCGTTGCCAAGTACGCTCCCTCCTCAGCCGCAGGAATTCCTGGCAATTTCCCAATGGGTCCGCGTTGCATCACCGCTTTGAAACTCTTATCTGCAAGCACTTCAAGGGCTAGAGATTCAAGTTCCTTTCGCCAAACACCTGCAGACCGTCCTTTGAGCAACGAAGCTTGTTCTGAAAGCTGCTGCGCCGTCCCATAGTACTCTTTGATCAACGGGATCTGTTTGTCTTTAGGAGTCCCATACCAACCATCTTGATGCTTTCGCATCGACGCGATCAAACTAGAGATGGATACTTTGCTCGGTTCAAGCTCCGGCGCAGGAGATTGCTCTGCATTCTTAGATGGACTCTCGGGCAAAGCCCTTGGTTTGCTCTCAGCAGGAGGGTTCGAGGCTGTCAACGGCTCGAATTTTTCCTTGTCGACAGACTTTGGAGAGGCATCTGCGGTTTCATTGCTGCTGGCGTTGCCTTCGCGATTAAGCTTTGGCAGATTGCTCAAACTCGGGCCAGAGGCGATCGGACTTGTTCCAGAACGTTGGCTGTTGCCGATTTGGTTTTCTCGCGAGGAAAGATTATCGCGATTGGCATTGGGCGAACGTTGCCAGCGATTCTTTTGCAGTTTGGAGGGAACAAGCCAGGGTGCGTATTCAGAAACGATTTGTCCAGTGTTGCCGATGTCTTTGCCGAACCCGTACCACATAATGGCCGTTGCGATGGGGAAAGCAGCTAACCCGCCCAAAATGGGTGGCAAGATTTTCCTCAACGCAGATGCTTCGGGGCGTTGCCGTCGCACGCCTGCACTGCTGAGCATTTGCCACTGGGAATCAGCTTCTGAACCGTCACCACCTAGGATCGCAGCGGATTCATCGGCGAGCCCGTTTGTTGATTCTTGCTCCTGGTCGGATGCTTGCAGTGTGGAATTTTCGATCGGCCGATCCGAGTCCCGTTCACTGAGGGCTGCCTCGCCATCATCGGTTTCCCATTCTTCGTCGGCTTCAAGCTCGAGGGCGATTTCCTCGTCTTGATCGACATCTGCCTGATCGATCCCGCCCTGATCTTCCGCGCCTTGATTTTCCGGGGCTTCGATTTCACTGGCCGTCGTATAGCGTGAGTCCAACGAGCCATCAAAGTGACGTGAATCGCTATGCAAAGCGGGGTCACGATCGTCGAAGGAATCGTCATCATCGATCGAAAACACGATCGCGGGGCCGCCATGCGAGGCTTGCTCATCCGAGGGCACAGATTCCAGGTCCGACAGGGACGGAGACATATCTTGCAGGGGATCGGATGAATCGTGAATGGCTCTCGCCGACTCGTCCTGAACACCGTCACGATCAGGTTCCACTACGGCCGTCGAATACTCGGCACGATCCAACAAAATCTCCTGATGGCAGCCGTGGCAACGCACGGTTTCAAAGTTGGTCTCGGACTCTCCGTCTTGACGTAGTTCGACAGCAGAGCCGCAGTGAGGGCAGGGTATGGATTGCCGCATAGATTAGGGATGAGGTGCCAAAAGGTGAATTAGGCAATGTGATTTTTGCTAGCAGGCCTGGAAAGATCTTCTGCTGGGCCATGGTTAAAGAATACCACTGCTGTGTTGCGTTTGCATGTTGAAAGGTGGCAAAACCGGAGGTCTCCACCCGATTTGGGCTGAATAAGCGTCATGGAGCCTAGCTATCCTCACGCAAAATGACTTGGCTGGAGGGAATTTTTCGAACATACTCTGTGACAGACGGCGTTTCTCAAGCGGTAAATAGAGGGCTATTGCTGCTGCTCAAATCGAAATCCTCCATCCAGTCCTACCTATGCTTCTACGCAACGCGCGGCTCACTGTTCCCGCAATTTTGGCCCTGGTCCTCTTGAGGCTAGTCATCGGATGGCATTTTTTCATGGAGGGAACGGACAAGGTCAAGAACGGCGGTTTTTCGTCGGTTGGATTCCTTAGCTCAGCAAAAGGTCCATTCGCCAAAAAATTCCAATCGATGATTCCCGATTTCGATGGCGAGATCCGACTCGATGAATCCCAAATGAAAAGCGTCTACGAAGGATTCGTAGCTCAAGCGGGTGAATTATACAAGTTCACCGAAGAGCAAAAGTCGGAAGCCGAATCCGTCACGGATAAATTTCGAAAGAAGCTGAAAGCAATCTACCGAGAGTCGAAAGCAGCAATCGACGAGTACAAGAACGGAACCGACCGCGTCGCCCAACTTCAAAACGATCCGATGCGAGACAAGGTTGCTGGCATGAGCCGTCAACGGGACGATATCGAATCGAAATGGCGGGCCTTAGCGAGACCGATCCTTTCCGATATCGACAAAATTACAGCCGACTTTGAAAGCGAGATCAACTTGCTCGCCACGGATGCCCAGCGAGGCAAGGACAACCTGTCCGCATCGCTCAAGTATCCGAACGCGCCGCCCATCGATGTGAAATTGATTGACAAGATCATTCCGATATTCGACATGTCTGTTGGGATTCTGTTGATCGTTGGCTTGCTGACGCCGATTGCTGGCATCGCAGCGGGACTGTTCTTGGCCTCGGTCGTTTTGACCCAGTTTCCAGGCAGTCACGGTTCTGTTCCCACCTATTACCAAGCAATCGAGATGGCAGGCTGTTTCTTTTTGGCGTTTGCAGATGCAGGACGGTATGCAGGGCTCGATTTCTTGCCCTGGAGTTTCTGGAATCGCAACCGAAAAGATTTGGTGAAAAGGCCTCGCGACGTATAGAGTCCCAG
>CAIXME010000017.1 GCA_903920425.1 uncultured Pirellula sp.
GTGCTGGCACGCTACGAAGGTGCCTATTCTGCAACCACGCTTACCGTCATGGGAGATCGAAAAGGTTTCGATTGGCAAAACTCCCCGCAACCAAATCCGATCGACGCTTTTGTTTCCGCCAAATGGGAACGAATGAAAATCAAACCGTCCGATCTTTGCAATGATGCCGACTTTTTGCGACGCGTAACTCTCGACCTAACTGGACTGCCTCCAACGGTTGAACAAGTGAGAGCATTTCTCGCAGATGCCACGCCATCGGAAACAAAACGGAATCAGCTGATCGACAACCTCCTAGCTAGCGACGCTTTCATCGATCATTGGACCAGCAAATGGTCTGACTTGTTGCAAGTGAACTCCAAGTTCTTGGGCAAGGAAGGTGCCGCGAAGTTCCGAGATTGGATTCGGGACTGTGTCGCAAAGAACAAACCCTACGACAAATTTGTCCATGAGATTGTCACTGCTACAGGCTCAAACCGCGAAAACCCGCCCGCTTCTTACTACAAGATCCTTCGTACTCCCGAAGAGACACTCGAAAACACCACCCACCTTTTCCTTGGGGTCCGATTCAACTGCAACAAGTGCCACGACCATCCTTTCGAGCGATGGACTCAAGATCAATACTACCAAACAGCAGCTTACTTTTCCCATGTAAGCCTCAAGAAAGATGAAGCGTCCGGCAACGCCACCATCGGCGGTTCGGCCGTTGAAGGAGCCAAGCCACTTTACGAAGACGTTTCTGATGTGGGCACAGCAGAAGTCAAGCACCAGAAAACACAACAAGCCGTTGCACCTAAGTTTCCTTTCGACGCAAACTATACGGTTGAAGAAAACGCTCCTCGCCGTAAGCAATTTGCCGCTTGGCTCACCAGCCCCAGCAATCCTTACTTTGCCAAGAGCTTTGTCAATCGGATGTGGGGATACATGCTCGGTAAAGGATTGATCGAGCCAATCGACGATATTCGAGCCGGCAATCCAGCAAGCATCCCAGAATTGCTCACTTTTCTGGAAAAGGATTTTGTCGACCATCAATTCGATGTGCGTCACCTGCTTCGCAACATTTGCCGCTCACGCACGTACCAATTGGCTATGGAGAGCAACAATTGGAATAGCGATGACGATCGAAACTACTCTCATGCCTTGCCAAGGCGATTGCCAGCGGAAGTCCTCTACGATGCGATCCATATGGTAACCGGTTCGGTTTCCAAATTGCCCGGTATGAATCCAGGCTCCCGAGCAGCTTCCTTGGCCGATGCAGATGCGGGATTGCCAGACGGTTTTCTCAATAACCTAGGCCGTCCACCGCGCGAATCCGCCTGCGAATGCGAACGATCGAGCGAACTGCGACTTGGGTCAGTGATGGCGCTGGTCAGCGGGCCGACCCTCGGTGCTGCCATCTCCGATCAATCCAACTCTGTTCGGCAATTGGTCGGACAGTTTTCCACCGATCGCGAATTGATCAACGAGCTGTTCATGCGAGTCCTGAACCGTCCCGCTACGGCCCCTGAAATCGATGCGGCTTCGACTGTTCTCGGACTGATCGAGTCA
>CAIXME010000018.1 GCA_903920425.1 uncultured Pirellula sp.
ACGTCTCCGTCGTAGTAAATTGAGTCTGCGTCTCTCACCAGCTTTTCCCATACCTTGTCAGCTTTTGTTGCTCGCGGTTCAAATGAGGCGGTTTTACGCACCAGATCAAGCAAGACTACGGCAGCGTCGGCCAAGTCAGGCGATTTGCCGGTCCTTTGCTTCATCACGGTCTTCGATTCGACGGATATCTTCCGTTTGGAATCGTCAAACATTCGCGCACAGAACTCCTGCAACGTCTCGATGTCCATGCCGCCGACACGCTCCTCGACGACCCATTTACGCATCGAGAACCAGAGTTCCGTCACCTTGCGGTCGTACGCCTCATTGCATGGCCTACTATCCTCGTCGCTAACCGGAATAGTCGATGGAGAGCCGCCGAACTCAACGCGGTGAACCACACCCCATTCTCTGGTCAGGATGTCCGCTAGACCGCCGCCCTCACCACTTGAGTCGAGAGCGAACTTGTCCGGCGGAACTCCGCGCTTGTTGCATTCCTCTTTAACTCGATTGGCTATCTGATAATGGACCGGCTCGGTGAGTTGCGCGTTGGGCGATATCTGGATGATATCCTGAAAGAGAATGCTCAGCTTGTCGTTGGCAGTGCCGACCTTGGCAAAGCGAAGGATACATCTGTCACCTCCGAAACCCGGATCGAGAGCCGCGACGATCTGGACGTTGGTTGTAAACGTGAGCTTCTTGTTCGGCGAATGCGTGTCGATGAGCGACTCGGACAGAACCGTCTTGACCATGCCGTCAGGACTCCAGAATCCGCGTGTGTACTTCCAGAACGTAGGACTCTGCTCGCCTTCATGGCGCATTGCCGACAAGACCTGATCCTGGGTGATGAGGTACGGATACTTTGTCCTGCCCTCACTGATGTTCGGCGACTTCATACCGTCGAATCGTCGGCACATGCCGCGTTCCGTCAGCCAATGCTGATCTTCAATTGTGACGCTACGCCATCCCTTTGCCGGTGTGCAGAATCTGCCGTGTGGATCGAACTTTGATGCCGGATTACCAATAACCAACATCTTGAACTCGCGGCAACCCTTGGAGAGGTTCGTACAAGCCTCGAACGCTGCTTCAGGCGTATCCGTCGCTTCGTCGATGATGACCATCACACGCTCGGCATGAATACCCTGAATGTTGGCCACCGCCTTCGAGGTGTTGCCTTCTGCGACGGCGATAGCTGAAATGGAATGCCGGTCGTCACCTTTAACAGCCTGTAACGCCATCTTCGAATCGACCATGTTGCCGGGGAATCCACGCGATTTCCGAACAAGATCCTGAAGATTGGCCCACATACGCTTTCGGATCATCTTCGCAGTCGTCGATGTCAGAACAACCGTTGACTTGGAAGGGTTGGCCAACCACCAGACTGTCGCGAAAAGCGTTGCTCCAAAGGTCTTTCCGCTCGCTCCGCATCCCGCCCACCCAACGTAGTCATGCTCGCAGAGGCTTTCGACTTGATCTTCCAGCCACGGGTTCCAACTCATCTTCGGCCAGAGCATTTTCGTCGCATTCTGAAAATGTTCGACAGTGCCAAGTCCGCCCTCGTTTGGTTGGAGTCGATTTCGGAAAGCGTACAGCTCCAATTCAAGATCGGGAATTTTGACGGGTGAACGAATCCCGTACTTGTGATTTATGAGCGGTTGCTCTTTGATGTTTTGTTCTTGCACAAAAACTTAGCGGATTCAGAGTTTTAACACGGTTATGCCAGCGCAACCCTACTTCGGATCTTCCTGCTCATCGCCCTGCGCGACACCGGCAACCGACTGCCAACCTTCAGGTGATGATTGCGCCGTTATTGGCGTAATGGCCATCAAAATTGGGGAGCAGTTTTCAGTTTCGCTTTTTATTCCGGCCAACCCTCCTATC
>CAIXME010000019.1 GCA_903920425.1 uncultured Pirellula sp.
CGAATATGAGGTCGATAACGACCTCGTATCCCTTTCGGGGAGCCGTAGATCGCATGCTAAACACCTTCAAAATCATCCTCATCCTATTTGCCGTTTGTACTATGTCGGGATGTCGGACGATTCGAGGCATCGAGCAATGGAAATGTGATCATTGGGGCATGTGTCACTTTGGTATCAAGCCTACTCCCAAGAGCATTACTACCAATGCTCAGGGGGAAACAACGGAAGTGGTTGATTCCAGTGCAGGTTGCGGTTGCAAGTGACCGTTTGGTGTTCTTGCTCGGTATAGACGAGCGGCAATCAAAGCCGACGGGACAGTACCATGTCGATCACTGTTCTTTGTTCAGAGTGCGCAAAGCTCGTTTGACGATGTAGCGAGTGTGAGGCGAATCGGAGCAAGCAAGCCAACGCTGTGTCGTTTGCTGAACCCACTGCGGGTTGGATTTGCTGGCGTCATTGAGCCAGTTCCCGACGGAGTTCTGTACGTATTTGGAGTCATCGGCCAGAAGAGGCTCCAGTATGGGTATTCCGAGTTCTGGAGATTCTTTGAGCAGTTGAATGTGCGAAGTCCATACGCCGCGTGGACGCGTGATTTCCGAGGCGAAGCGTCGAAGCCGTTCATTGCGGCTGCCTGACCATGGTGTCAAGGAGCGAATGGACGATTGCGGGTTTTCGGCAACATGATGCCGCAGGGCGAGCCAAGCGATTTCGCGAGTGCCTGAATGTTCGTCGTCCGCGAGCGTCTTCATCCAAGCGAGCTTGCGTGCAAAAGAAAGGTCATCGCTTAGGCCAATAATTAGGGCGGCCCATTCTCGTACGATATCACTTTTGTGGGATAGCATGGATCGCCACGCATCGGAACTGACCGGGCAATGCGGATAGAGATGTTTGGCGATGGCAAAGGACTTTTTGAGTGCGCCTTGTTTGTTCAGTTCTGGGGTCCAGAACGAGTCGTCCAGGAGTTCGTGTGATAGCTCCAGCTCATCCACGATGGATTTGAGCAAGTACCAACGATCGGCAGCCAGCCACTCGACCAAATTCTTTGTTGGAATACGTCCAGCGGAAAGTGCGTCAAGAACCGCGACGGGTATCCCCACCATATTCGTCGCTGGCTTTCGATTCGCCAGCGATTCGAGTTCTGATTCCGTCAACAGACGGCTAGGCGGCTTCTTTGGGCTGCGATGCTTCATCGATGGTCGGGGTGTCAGATGTGTTGGAACGAGGCTCGGCGGCTTTGATGGTGATCGAGCCGTTGGAGGTTTCTAGTTCGAGCGAGCTCGAAGTAGCCTTTTTGCTTTCGGATCGGCTTTCCCAGGTGCCTGCGATGTGAGTTTTCTTTTGTTTGGAAAAGGACATCCGGTCATCATCGCAACGAATAGTTCCGTTCGATGTGCTTGCATCGACTTTGATCGACTGATTGTCGTTGAGTCCAACTTCGATCGTCCCATTGGATGTGTGCACGTGGCATTTTCCCTCAAGACTGCAATTGAGAATTTTCACTGCTCCATTGCTTGTATGGGCATCTATAGGACCGGTCATTCCATCCACGGTGATCCTACCATTGCTAGTAGCCAGTTCGAGCGACCCTGTTGAGTTGAGAACTTCTATTTGACCATTGGAGGTTTTTGCGACGATGGCGGCCAGACTATCTTTGGTCTTGATGGTCCCGTTAGAGGTCGTAAGTCGGAGTGGCCA
>CAIXME010000020.1 GCA_903920425.1 uncultured Pirellula sp.
GTGATGTCTTTTTTGTCATTGGGCACCACCGATTCCTAGGTTAGGGAAAAACGTGTTGGATCGAGCTTTCGATTTACGGGATTTTTCTTGTTCTTGTAACTCAGGTGAGAACCATACGGGTTGAATTAAACCAAAGACCATTGGGTTACCTAAGAGATTGCGTTTATTCCCTTCAAAGAACGACGGTGGGATTCGAACGTCCTCGACAGGCCATTCATCGGCAAACCAATAAGTGGGTTCAAAGTTGAGTTGGGCAAAGTACTTTGCTGGATAAATCAGTCTTCTAGATTGCACAAGTGCGTTGGCTACGCGCTCTGATACAGGGGTGTTTGATAGACAATACTTTACCTGTGTACGCGTTGACTGCAGGAATGCATCCACGGCTGCAGGATCGCCAGTGCAGTTAAAGAACTTGATCGACAACAAGACTCGGCTAGCTTCTTTTAAACTATCCAGGAGTTCGGGCGTAAGCTCCGCGTCGTATAGCTCAAGGTCCCTGATTCGTTTGAAGGCGGAGAATCGTCTCATTAGATCCAGGGGAATTGTTTTTCCACGCAGCGCGAGAAAATAGAGATATTCTAGTTTCGCCAGCTTCTCATCGCTCAGTCCAGCGAGTACTTCAGCGTCAACTTGGAGAGACTTTAGATCGCGTTGGTCACAAATCCAATCTGACGATTGTTTGGTAATGTGTGTGCGATCAATATAGAGCAGAGCAATGTCTTTCAAATTAGACCACTTCTCAATCACTTGATCATTGACATTGGAACCGGTGACGGCCATCAGGTTGAGTTGGTCGCATTTTCCTAGCTCGGCGAGTCTTTCGGGCGAAACAGAGGAATAGGCGAGAGTCAAGGTTCTCAATTTGGTGCTGTTACGAATGATCTCGAATGCATTGTCATCGAACGCTGCTGAGCCGGCAGCGAAATAAATCAATTCAGGCAATGGGTTGATCTTGAACTTCTGCGACCAAGGCCCGGTTGTCTCGAAGCCGCTGAGGTTTGGTGCATTTTCAATTTGAACGTGCGAGACAAGCGGCGACAGTAGGACTTCCTCAGCAAAATTGGGGGCGTTCTTCACAACGACTCGACTGGCTTGATACCAGAGTCCGCCCAAAAACCGTTCCAGGTTGGGAGTGTCCTCAATAACAATTCTGCTGAACCATTTCCCAACACCGTCAACCCGCTTGATATTGGGAAGGAGCGTCAGGACTTTCAGAGGGTCGGGAAACTCCTGGTTGTCCGACCTAAATTGTTGGTACGGGTCAAAGGACGTGGAATCGACGATACGCGGGCCAACTTGAATCTCTGCGAAATTCGTCAACGACTCTAGAGCTTTCAGTTGTTTCGCTTGCAATTGAGAGTCTTGCAGTTCCAGACGAATCAACTCTTTGCACTGACCCAATGGACTTAGATCGATCTGCCGCAGATCAAGACCATTGAAGGCTAACGATTTGATTCCTTGGCACTCTGGCATTCGTTTAATAAGTGCTTGTATCTCGTCCTGGCTCGGGAACAGCGGCTTGCTCTCTGGAAATTTGTTGACCACGTCGCTTGTGAACAGCATAGGCTGGTCGCCTCGCGATGTCAGGTATTTCCCTCGCCATTCGACTTGGCAAATCAATCGGGGGCATTCGGTGATTTGCACCGACTCCATATTGCGAATGTACAAATCCGCCTGCGTGAGATTGGGCACGTTGTGGATGGAAACCTTTCCGATCCAGATCCCGCTGGGAATAAGACTGCTACGCAACACCCGTTCGTTTACTCGTTCGTCCCTGGTTTTGAGGGTGTGCATGCTCGATAAATTTTCCAGCTTCAAATCAAATCTCTGAAGCGTATCCAAGCTTATCGTTTGTAGGTTCGGGCAATTGGAGACTGTTAGCGAGACCGGCTCCGCGTTGATGAGTTCGTCGTACTCTAGGCAGGTCAATTCTATTAAATGTTTCAGGCCATCTACTTGAAATCCAGATTTGCCACCTCGTGCTGGACGAGGCAGATGGAGATACTGCACTTGCGACATCCATTTCAACTGGTCCGATTGTGGGTCAGAAAAATCGGAATGCAAAAGGTTGACATAACGCAGTCGTGGCATGTCACCCAACGCCGCCATTCCACCGGCCGTTATA
>CAIXME010000021.1 GCA_903920425.1 uncultured Pirellula sp.
GGTTCGATATTGGCGAGGAAGTCTTCGTACATACTGCCGTACACTTCGTCCGCGTTAGCATCGGAAACCAGTTGCCCAGATTCGTTTAGTTTTTCTAAATGCTGCTTAGTCCATTTACGGATGGCATCACCTATTCCCGCGAAGTCATCCTTATCGTGCGGGAGTTCGCTTCGCGTTTCTTTGCTAACGTCATCCAGTTCGATACGGTCGCCGCGTGCGATCAGGGCAGCCCTCTGCACAACGCTTTGCAATTCGCGAAGATTTCCGCTCCAGGGCCGACTCAGCAGCCAACCCTCCGCATCTTTGGAGAATCGAAGATTCGGTCGAGATGCGTTGAGAAACGCATTAGCAAGCGGAACAATGTCCTCGCGTCGTTCTGCGAGAGGCTTCATTTCGATTTGGAATACGCTCAACCGGTGATTGAGCTCTGCAGAAATTTCACCGTCCGCTTCCAGGTTAGCAAGCGACCTCGTCGAAGAAACAATAATACGAGCATTGCACTTTCGCGGCTCAGCGCACCCGAGAGGGGTGAATTGCTTGTGCTCGATAACACGTAGCAGTTGACTTTGTAGCGAAAGAGGTAGATCTCCTACTTCGTCAATGTACAACACGCCGTTACCAGCCAAGTCCAAAGCACCCGATCGATAATGGGAGCCGGCCGTTTTCGCGTTCGGCAGAGTTGCGTCTGGTAATGTGGCCCCAGGCAATTGGCTACTACCGAGCAATTCCAACGCGACAGCGACCGGTGGGATCGCCAGTGGCGAAAAGACGACGAAAGGTTCACCAGCTCGTCCACTATGGCGATGGATGGCGGCAGCGACGCTTTCTTTACCGCAACCGCTTGGACCAAACAAAAGCACCGGGACATCGCTTTTGGAAGCGATCGCAATCTGCTTGTAAACCGACTGCATCGCTGCGGAAGAGCCCAGCAATGTATCCTGCAACAACTGGGACGAAACCTGCGCTGCCGACTCCGGCTGTTGCCTTTTCGATACCGCTTTGGAAATCGCCTTGAGTGCATCCGCCAGATCGAATGGCTTGGTGAGGTACTCAAAGATATCCAATTCGATGGCGTGAATAGCGCTAGCGAGATCCCCAAAAGCGGTCATCAAGATAACGGGGATGTGGGGGTGTGACTTTTTGATGATGGCAGTTGCTTCGAAACCATCCATCCCCGGCATACGCATATCCAGGATAACCGCATCCAGTGGCGTATTCTTGGTAAGCTTTGCGAGAGCATCTTCCGCATTGGAAAAGGATGTCGCATGGTAGCCTGCTTGAGTTACGGCGCGTTGCAACGCCCAGCAGATGGCTTGTTCGTCATCGATGATCCAAATATGTTTTTGCATCAGTTTTCTTCCGTAAGAACATTGTCGGGCGCGACGCGAAACAAAAATTCAGTCCAACCATCAACGCGTCTCCATTGGACCACCCCGTCTTGCTTTTCTGCTACGCGTTTGCACATCGCCAAACCTAGCCCCACACCCTCACGCTTCGTCGTTGCGAACGGTTCGAACATCTGCGACGCTATTTCCTTGCTTGGCCCTGGGCCGTTGTCGCGAACCGACCACTGCACAAAGACCTTCTGATCGATTTCGGTGGCTCCAAACGTCATGCGAACCACGCCTCCGGTGCCAGCTGCTTCCATCGCATTGAGCAGTAAATTGATGAGGCAACCGATAACGGTATTACCATCGCGCACCGAAACTCCTTGAAGCGAGGCTTTCTCCCGCTGGTCAGTACCGACCAACTCAAACGCCAAATCGATTCGCCTGTGTTGGGCCATCGGAGCGGTGAGTGATTGCACTGACTCCATAATTTGAATGGCCGGCAAGGATGGCGTGATGTGATTCGAGTTATCCACTCGCAGAGTCAAAAGCCTTTGTATCGATTCCTCAGCAAGCTGCATTTGCTTGAGGGCAATTCCCATCGCCTCGTCCGCATGTGGATGAGATTCGCAGGTTTGGATGGCGAGCTTTGCCCCGGTTAAATGGTTCCTAAGCTCATGGGCGAGTCCGCTAGCGATCAAATTCACCAATCGTGAACGCTCGTTGATCGCGATCTGCGAGGTGGATCGCTGCAACTGTTGGCTCATCGAATTCACGGATTGATAGAGCGAGTGGATGGTATCGATTGGCCCTGTTGGAGTGATCGTCTCAAACGAACCTTGGGCGATCTTCTGGACATGATTTTCGAGTCGTTCTATCCTCTTTCCGATGCGACTAGCAACCCACGTTGCAACTAATGCGATCGCCAAAGATGAGAACAAGCCCGTAATGAGCGGCAAAACGAATGCTTGAACGGAAATCCCTTTGGAACGATCGCTCCGTTCCAAAAGCACGAGGTAACGAGTGCTTGGAGATGCAGCATTCTCAAGATCCGAATTGGATGGCAACCGTTTTGCAATCGCGTTCCAAAGGGTACCGGATTGGAATTCAATCGTTTCAAAATGTCCGCTAGGGCTCTTTATCAACGTCAAGTTGACGATTCGGCCAAACAGATCGGACGTCAAGTCAACCGGAAACTCAGACGAGGTAGCTTCTACACGAAACTGCCGACCACTGCTGCTAGACGCAGAGGTTTCTCGAACGATCGCCAGTTTGAGACTGGATAGATCTTGGATCTGAGTGAGGACACTAGACGTGAGCGGATACGCTGCGTTAACGCAAAGAATTCCCGTCGCGTTAAGACGCTCCTGAGTGGCTTCGCGGGTAGCACGGTCGGCAAACCACTTTGAGCAAAGAGTCACCCCCAAAGCTGTCGCCAAAACGGCGAGCAGCATTGGAAGCAAAAACTGAATGCGAAGAGATGTGTTCACCGGCGCATGCGTTTGTTAACGCACTCTCAATTCTTGAGGCATCAAGGCCCAAATCGCCGGCTTGCCCGAAGTTGCTTTGAATGCAGATCGCAAAAGCATACGGGTCGAATCAAGACGGAAACCACGTTGGGCCATCGCTCCCAAAAGCTTCTCTTCGAGCGAACGGAGAACCGACGACTCATCCACCGCGACGTCATTTTCGTTTGGCTCCTCCAACATCCTGAATAGATCGAAACCAGTTGGAGCGTCAGGACGGTGAATGATCTTGTACTTTTCGATGTTGGCTTTCTTTGCAACAACACCGATACAATCATCGAGTCCTCCTAGCTCATCAATAAGTCCGTGTTGTTTCGCTTGTTCTCCGGACCAAACACGTCCTCCTGCCAACGACTGAATCTTGTCAGCGGGCATGTTACGCGATTTGCATGCAAGCTTTAGAAACCGTTCATACACATCATCGATAAAGCGTTGCATGTTGGCGATTTCTGCGTCGCTCCATGCTCGATCGATACCGTCGGAGGAGGCCGATTCGTCGAGCGAAACCGACTCCACGTGGACTCCGACGCGACGCAGCAGCGATCCCAGACTGAGCTTCAGCGAAAACACGCCGATGGACCCCGTAATGGTGCCTCGTTCTGCATAGATCGGCTGTCCAATACATGTGATCCAGTAGCCACCGGATGCAGCCATTTCCCCCATCGAGAAGACGACGGGCTTCTTTTTTGCAAGTTCATCCAGAGCTTGACGAATCGCTTCGCTCGCCGTGGCGCTTCCACCGGGTGAATTGATGCGAACCACGACACCTTTAATTCGGTCGTCGTTGAGCAGCTCTTCAATCGACTTCACGGTTGAGCCGGAGACGATTTCTCCCGGAGACGCTTCTTTGCCATCCACAATCGAACCGCTCAGATGCAGCACCGCGATGGAGTCATCTTTGGTTTTTGCCGATTCACGCGGGCCAGCCATCGCTTTGCTCATAAATTCGAAGAACGACATTTCTCGCTTGGGCTTGGATTTTGGCTTGGTCCACTCGATGTCGCTTCCGATCGATTCTTGAATGGATGTCTTCATTGCTCCGAACGGAGCAAGCTTGGTTACCAATCCCGAAGCAAGTGCTTCCGCAGGTAGCAGCATGCGTTTCTTTTGAAGTTCTCGGACAGCAGCATTGGTGAGTCCTCGCCCCTTCGCGATTCTAGAAACTTGAGCAGCATTGATAGACTCGAGCATGGCCAAGTAATGTTGTTTCAAATGTTCGCTCATCACAGGGTTGGTGTATGGCTCCACGGCACCCTTGAAGTCACCAGCTCGAACAACGGAAGCTTTCACGCCGACCAGATCCATCGCGTCGCGATAAAACATGGTCTCGAGTGCCGAGGAAGGCATATCGATGCCGCCGAAGTCCGCCAAGTAGACTTCATCGCAGCAGGCAGCAATTGCTAAATGGACGTTGCTAGCGTTTTCAAGCCAAGCGATCGTCTTCTTTCCCTTGGCTTTCAGTTTGGCTAGACGCCGTGAAAGTTCATCGAGCTGAGCAGAGTTGAAAATGATGCTGGCGTCAGATAGGTCGAACAGAACATGGGACAGGTTTTCTTCATCGCCTAATTCTTGTAGGTAATCGCAGAACTTGTAGAACGATTTGCTCTTAGCTGCGCCTCCACCAAGCAACAAGCTGGCAGGGTTTAGTGAAGCGGGTTGGGCTAAGTCATCGTAGGAGCCGCTCACAGCAATCAGCCTGAGTTGCTTCTTGGGCGGAGATTTTTCTTTCAGACTTTTTGCTTTGTCTGATTTCTTTTCGGGTTCTTTTTTGGTTTCGGTTGTGCTGTTCGCAGCGTCCTTGGCCGCCGACGTGTCGCTCGCAGCTTGCGCGGCGCCCTCCGCTGGTTTATCAGCTGGTTTATCAGCTGATAAACCAGCTGGTTTTTCAGGCTGCTGGTCAGGCTGATTCGCTCCCTCCGTCTTCGCCGGTACGACTTCTTGCGATGGCGAGGCGGGTGCTTCGCGCTGGGCTAGCGCTGAGCTGACGAAGCATGCTGTCGAAAGGACGGCCGCAGCAGTGACCGTGAAAAACATTTTTTTGAGAAATAGGTTCAGCATAGCTACCCCAAATGGAAATCATTTAAAAGTGTTCGTTTCAGCGATTTACCCTCGCTGTAAGCCAGTATACCTTGTGAGCCCCGCCTGTGAGCAGGGCGATCCGTGAGTTCAAATCGAGCAGCAACAATTTGCTTTTTGAGTACAATGGTGTCGGTCGTCTAGGCGACGGGCACTCGGACGTTTTGCCGACGGATAGAGAGCCAAGTGAACCAGGATCATTGAAATCTTTTTAGGACAATTTTGATCTCAAGGCGGGCTTTAGGAGCTCGTCCATTGCTCAAAAACGCAACAAATTGAGGGGGCAAGTTTGATAGTAACGATTGACGGTCCTGCTGGAGCTGGCAAAAGTTCGGTCGCCAAGCGATTGGCCCAAGAAATCGGTTTCGATTTTTTGGACACTGGTGCCATGTACCGTTGCGTTACGTTGGTCTGCTTGCGACAAGAACTCTCCTTGGCCGAATCCGTCCGAGTCGCCGAAATTGCGAGATCGATCCAGATTGAGATTCGTGGACAGACGGTCCATCTCAACGGCGAAGATGTTTCGGAGTCGATCCGCCACCCCAAGATCACCAAGTCGATTCGCCCCGTCGCTGATAACGTAGCCGTTCGCGAAGCCATGGTGGAATCGCAACGCCGCTGGGTAAATGGCCGAGATGTCGTCACCGAGGGACGGGACCAAGGCACCGTTGCGTTTCCAAATGCCGAATGCAAAATCTTTCTGACCGCAACATCCGAGGAGCGTGCAAGGCGCCGCGTAGCGCAATTGATTGAGCTTGGTGTCGATGCGAGTTACGACGAAATTTTGGAGGCCCAAAATCTGCGTGATGCTCAAGACACGCAACGTGAATCAGGAGGCTTGAAACCCGCGATTGACGCAGTCACCGTCTGGACAGATGGAATGTCCGAGGAAGAAGTGCTTCGACGATTGGTCGCGATCGTGGATGGAAAACGACTCATCAACAACTCTAACGATCAAAGAAGTAGCCAAGAATCGTTCTTGTTGCGAAGCTCATGACAGAATCCAAGAAAAAGCCTTTCAACGCAATCGACCGAGCCAAGCAATTCGGCCGTCAGTTGTTCTATCGTTTTGTTCGCAATAGCTCTCGTCTTGGGGCCGTTGTACTCTTTGGGTTCCGCGCAGAGGGACGACATTACTTGGACGCCCCCGGGGGCGGAATATTGCTGTCAACGCACCAGTCTATGCTTGACCCCGTTTTGGTCGGCATGAGTGCGAACCGAAGGCTAAACTATTTGGCCCGTAAAACACTGTTTAACAACCGCCTTTTCGGATTCATCATCGGGCTGCTGGACGCGATCGAAATTGACCGAGACCGCAGCGGTTTAGCCGGCCTCCGCGAGATGCTAAAACGTTTGCAGCGAGGTGAAATGGTGCTGCTATTCCCCGAGGGGACTCGAACAACAGATGGATTTCTAGGAGAACTGAAGCCCGGTTTTATTCCGGTGGCGAGACGCTCGCAAGTTCCTCTGTATCCGATCGCCATTGTCGGTGCATACGACTGCTTGCCCAGGGGAACCAAGTTGCCGACGAGAAAGCCGATTGCCGTGGTCGTGGGTGAGCCAATCCCTTTTGAAACATACCAAAAGTGGAACGATGCCGAGTTGCTTGTTGAACTCCGCAAGACTCTGCTCACGCTGCACCATCGAGCCAAGGAACTGGTTGCGAACTAGATCCGCTCTCTTCATCGATTTTGCCCACAAAATAACTTGCCTCGTGTTCCTAACCTCTCCACACGTGCTCTCATGTTCCATAACCGCGCTGCCTGGCATTGTCTGTATTGTTTTGGATTGTTGAGTTTTGCCTTGGGCAACATTGCCACGGGGCAAGTGCAATCGTGGTCTGACCCCAAACTTCCTGTAACCGACTCACTCTCTCTTTGGCTCGATGCATCGGGTATCCATGCAGCTCGTTTGAGCACAGGTGAACCGGCGCTGAAATCGGGGGAGGAACTCAGCAGTTGGTTGGATGCATCGGGGAACCAGCGACATTTCGTTCAAAACACCGAAGGATCGAAGCCTCGAATTGTCCAGATTGGCGATTCCTGGACCGTCCAATTCGACGGAGAATCCGACAGCTTGCGGTGCGTCACTGTGCCAACTCAGTGCAGCGACATCACGCTGTTCCTGGTGACTAGCCCGCACGAAAACCTAGGAGAGTTTCGCGGGATCTTTGCAGCAAACGCGCCAGAACGCCGTGACTACGAGTCAGGTTTCAATATCGATCTAGGCCCAACTCCCACCGGGCAATTCAATCAGTTGAATATTGAGGGCAAAGGATTCGGTGGGTATCGCGACTCGTATCTTGAGTCCCAACCGTTCGGGGCTCTCGCAAACCTCGAAGCCATTATCGATACATCGAAACAGTCCGTTCGATTAACCGTGAACGGCAAGAATAGCGGCGAACGACCATTGACGGAGCCGGAGCGGTCGTTCGAGCAACTGACATTGGGGGCACGGTTCTATACCAACGGCCCCGGACCGCACATCGTTCGCGGAAACTTAAAGTGCGATGTGGCCGAGTTACTGATTTACCGCCGCGTTCTAAAAGAGGACGAGATCATCGCAGTTCGAGAATACCTTTCGAAGAAATACCAATCGCTCGCCAAAGATTTACCCTCCTATTTAAACTTGTCTGAATCCGGCATCGGCTTGGTCAAAGCCACAGATCCGCCAGCAGTTCAAATGCTACAGCCTGGCTTCCAAGTATTTGAATTGCCCGTCGAATTGAACAATGTCAACAACGTTCGATTCCGTGACGACGGATCGCTGGTAACGTTAGCTTACAACGGTGACATACACATCCTCTCGGATCGCAATGGCGATGGCCTGGAAGACCATGCTGAATTGTTCTGGAAGAACAGCGGAAGCTTGCGGGGGCCGATCGGCATGCAGCTAACTCCACCGGACTATCCGAAAGGACGCGGCATGTTTGTCCCGAGCAAGGGCAAAGTCTCGATGATCGTAGACACCGACGGCGATGACAAAGCGGACACCGAAACGGTGATTGCATCCGGCTGGGACGAAATAGCACAAAATGTGGATGCCGTCGGCATCGCGATGGACGCTGACGGTGCTCTTTATTTTGGACTGGGGACTGCAAATTACGCGAACGCTTATCTAGTCGATGCATCTGGCAAATCCGAGTATCGACTCGACAGCGATCGCGGAACAGTACAACGCATATCGCCGGACTTCAGCAAGCGAGAAACCGTATGCACTGGCATTCGCTTTCCTATTGCATTTGCGTTCAACCCGCAGGGCGATCTCTTTTGCAGCGAACAAGAAGGAGCAACATGGCTTGCCAACGGTAATCCCTTTGATGAGCTGCTGCACATACAACCCAATCGCCACTATGGTTTTCCACCCCGCCACCCTCAGTACAATCCCACAGTGATTGATGAGCCGTCGGTCTTTGATTACGGTCCTCAACACCAGTCGACGTGCGGGATGGTATTCAATCAATCCGTTAAGGGCGGTCCCGTGTTTGGCTCAAGTCTTTGGGCATCCAACGCATTGGTAACGGGCGAATCGCGGGGCAAGATCTGGCGTACCCAGTTAGTTTCTACTGAGCAAGGGTACGTAGCCGCATCGCAATTGATTGCATGCTTGCAAATGCTGACCATCGATGTCTGTGTCGCTCCCAATGGTGACCTAGTGGTCGCGTGCCATAGTGGACCACCGGATTGGGGAACAGGGCCTGCAGGCATAGGTAAATTGTTTCGCATCAAGGTGAGCAATACGAATGCGCCCCGCCCCGTATTGACGTGGGCCGAGTCAGCAAACGAAATTCGCGTTGCTTTTGACAAGCCACTCGATCCTTTAAACTTAAATCACTTGGCCGAACAAGTTCGTGTGGAATACGGTCCGTTTGTAAGAGCCGGAGATCGATTCGAAAACCTAGTTCCTCCGTACGCTGTCGTCCAAAACCAGATCGCAGAGCCCCGCAAAGCAGCTTCGGTTGCCAGCACATCGGTTACCGCCGACATGA
>CAIXME010000022.1 GCA_903920425.1 uncultured Pirellula sp.
AGCTAGCCACGTACGAGCCGTTCAAGGTCACTATGGATGATCTAACCAACGGCAAGGAATTGACTACGATGCCGGTTTCGCAAAGCAACCCGCAAGCGTCGATTCGATGGTTGGGTAGTCACTTACTCGTAGAAGATGTGCTTTACGATCCTGAGAGGACCACCCCCGTATGGACTTACCAGTGCCAAGGCGAAAAGGTCGCCCTCGGCAATTATTTGATCGCAGGATTTCCAAACGAGAAAGGGAGCTCGGCCGGCATCTTTCGACTGCCTCACGATGAAGCACTGCGTGTCGCAGATGAGATCGATCCCAAGACAGCCTATGCCTTAACTCCTGGTGACAATGTGCGCGTCGTTTACGAACTAGGTGCGACTCCGGGAGATCTGGCCCAGCAAGTCCGCGCGGCGGTTGAGGCCAAATTTGCGAGCAACCGTTGGAATATCAACGATAGCGCACCCATCGTTGCGAAGATCAAAATCTCGCAAGGGAAACAGGACGAGGCCGAGTACTATCAGCAGAACGGAATGTTTCCTTCGTTCGCTCCTCCGGGCTTCGGTCCTCGCCCAACTGGGCCAAAAGAAAAAGTGACCTTCACACCTTGGACGCACGAGTTCGAGATCATAGAAGACGGAACGAGCGTCTTCAAAACAGTAGCAGTCTACGGAGCACCGAACAACTTGCAAAACAAAGACGGAGAGTCCACTCAAGCTGCGGTGACGCGAGTTGCCAGTCCAACTCCTGCGTACTTTGCAAATTTAGCGATACCGCCGCATTTGCTGCGAGGCAAATACCAAGGTGGCCTTGGCAAGTCTACACTCGACGTCACGGGAATGCGCTAGGCAGCGCCTCACGTTACTACTTAGGTGACTTTGTAAAATCAGGACGGACCGCTGTGTTCAGTGCTTCCCAAGGCTTGGGGTAGTTGTACTGAGGAACATAGGGGCCGCGGTGATTCGCGTAGTTGCCGTTGCAGTAGTTCGTCTTCCATGCCATTGCCTCTTGGCTCGATGGCTCAATCTTGTAAGCAAGATAACCGGACATATAGCGAGGTCGGTTGTATACCTGTCGGTATTCCGGCATCGCATTCCAAATGTGGTGCGAAAAGATATCCTTGCGCTGCAATGCAGGGTCGAGGTAGGTACCTGACAGAAAATCGCCCGCATTGGATTGCGTTGCGGATGTCGTAACCACTGCTGCAATAGCTATCCCAAGGACAATTCTTCGAACCAACATAATCTCGCTCCCAATCAGTTTGCCGCTGCAATAAACCTCGGTGCTCCCAGTGCACCCAGAGCACAAGCCATGCTCGGACACACATTTAGTCTTTCGAACGATTTGCAAAGCGGAAATCAGTTAGGACGAACCTTTCGCACCAATTGCCAATGCTGTCTTTTTGAAGAATTCGGAAGCTTGGACTTTGACGTCCCTCATCTACCGTATCGATTGTAGGGGTCGCGCGGAATTCGGTCGGGCCGGGAAGTGAAGTTGGGGGGAATGGGTCCTATGAGGAAGATTTGTCGTTCAGTACAATCGGGAGGGTAATCGACCAGCATTGATCGATATTGAGATATTCACGTAGGCGACGTTCAGGGAAGGATCTACCAATGATTCCGAAGGCTAAACTTTTGGCAAATCAGACACACGAGGGAAATGTTTCGCCGAGGTTGTGGTCAACGCGGTTAACTCGCGGCAGCACGTCTTCCCAAGGGGCACCCGCGACGAACGTCCCGGTAATTGGAGCTATTGTTGCCGCTATGGGGTTGTGGCACGTGGGGACAGGCTTTGCACAAATAGCCGTGGTTCCTAGCCAACCCACGGTTGAGTATGCCGTATATGGCGTGCCTTCGGTTGAAAACGGTTCCACGCAGGTCGAGTACGCAATCGCAACGAACGAGACGTTTTCGCCTGTTACTGCAATGCCGGCGAGTTTCGTATCTACATCTCCGGTGGTACTCGGCGGGACGACACGCAACTGGGCACTGGACATTGCGAACGTCAAAATGAATTTGGACGCCAATCGGTTGACTTCTCCCGAAGCGGTGCGTCCGCAATTGGATCAAGCGATCGCCAATTTGGAAAATTTCTTGGCGACATCTCCACAGCATCAAGCGAATTGGTTGTCGTTCCTTGCATGGACCAAGCTGCGTGAGGAGCTGTCCAAACCCAAGCCGAGTTCCGAAGCGATTACACAATTCGAGATGCTCTTTCGCCAAAATTACTTTGGGTTAGAGATGCCCCAGTTCACACAGGTTCGCGATGCACTTCAAGCGTACGCAGCGGCACTGCGATTTGGGACAAAGAAGACCGAAACCGTCGAGATATTGAACAATCGTCTTTCGCGGTTATCGGAGGATCTGCAGACACCTGATTTTTCGAGCAATTTCCAAACCACGCGATCGATTGGGCAAACGCTCCGATTTTTATCGCAGTCGAATCAGGGGAAGGAACTTGTTAATTCGGTGCTTCCTTTGTATTCGAAGGCCAATTTTCGTTTGCTCGTCTCATCCGAGTTTGTCCAACAAAAGTTTACACGACCAGTAAACGAAGCGAATCCGGTGCAGGAAGTGATCCTGGGGACCCGCATCTACGGTCAAAGTTGGCTTAATGGCTTTGTAACACCGCAGTTGCTTGATAACTCAGCCAATGCAGCCTTGCGTTTGAATTTGAATGGAGATTTCTCCAGTCAAAGCATTGGGTACAACAGGTCGGTGAAGTTGCATACGCAAGGGGCAGCCAACATCCTTGCGGGTGAAACCATTGCGTTGACCGACAATGGTCTTGTGGCATTGAATGACGCTTATGCAGATGCGGGACTATCGAGCAGCATCAATGATATCGAAGCGAAGTTGAAGATCGTTCGCAAGATTGCGGCAAAGCAAGCGGCAAAGCAAAAGCCGACCGCGGATGCAATCGCGGAAGGCCGTCTAGAGAATCGAATTCGAACTCAGTTCCATGAAAAGCTTTCGCAACAAATTTCGGAAGCCAACGAGAAGCTAAAGACTCCGGACTTGCCTGCGTTGAAGCGGCTCGGATTGCAAAAGCCGAATCGCAGTACATGGAGTTCGTCGCAGTATCTTTCCCTTTTGTGGAAACTGCAACAAGGCGATCAGCTTGCTGCACCGGCCTCATGCCCATTGCCGGTGGACCCATCTGGCATCACCTTGCAACTCCATGAGTCGGCGATTTCCAATCTAACGGACCCAGTATTGGCTGGTCGGATTTTACGCAGTTCCGAGATGGGGAATCTCGCTGCACAGTTTGGAGATGCGTTAGGTGTAAAGCAGATCAAGGACGACGAAGAACAACCATGGGCGATCACGATGGACAAGTACCATCCGGTAGAAGTCCAGTTAGATAATTCGTTGGTAACGTTTCGAATTCGTACGACCAACTTGGATCGTGGAGATCAAGCGTTGGAGCAGGACGCAGCCATCAGTGCCGACTACAAGGTCATCTTGGTGGACGGCACGATCCAATTGGAGCGACAAGGGGAAGTGCAAATTGACTTCTCGGGCAAGCAACAGCGTGGAGTGCGCGCTGTAACGCTGCGAAGTTTTCTGAAGCGAAAATTTGACGAAGTATTCCGTGTTCAGTTATTGGACAAACCAGTGCGGGTAACAGAAAAGCTCCCCGCTGAACTTCAGAACTTGCAATTGACATCCGTAGTCATCGACGACGGCTGGATCCAAGCACAGGTTAAATAAGGCTTAAGGCGTAAGGCGTAAGGCTTAAGGCACATCGTGTAACGCGTATCGCGTATCGCGTAAGGTTCCGCCCTCATCATTACCCACATCTTTTTGATTTGCTCCCCTCGCCCTTCTTAGCCTTCTTAGGGGAGAGGGGCCGGGGGTGAGGGGTTTTGCACTGCGATATGATTGGGATTGAAAAGCTGTCGGGTATGGATTCGTTGCTTAAATGAGCTAAACAAATTCTTGGATCGGAGAGTTGCATGCTCCGACTCAAACCCTCACCCCGGCTCGTCCGATTGGAGCGAGAGGCTAGCAGGCTAGAAAGAAAATCCCGAGCCCCGCGAGGAGGCTCCCAGACGGGCTCGCCCCGTCTGAAGCCCCAGGTTCCATCAGCTAGGAACCTGATTCACCGAACGGGACAAGCCCGTCGGGGTCTGATTATCTTGAGGGCTTAAGTCTACTGTAGCTCGGGAACCGAAGGCTCCGGCGGGAACAAGCCTATTAAGGCGTAAGGATCCGCCCCCAGTCGGCTCGTCCGACTGGAGCGCAAGGCTCGCAGGCTAGAAAGAAAATCCCGAGCCCCGCGAGGAGGCTCCCAGACGGGCTCGCCCCGTCTGAAGCCACAGGTTCCAGTAGCTAGGAACCTGATTCACCGAACGGGATCAAGCGAATCGGGGGCCAATTGCTTTGCCTCGCCGCCA
>CAIXME010000023.1 GCA_903920425.1 uncultured Pirellula sp.
GCCTGCTCTAGCTCGCAAACCGCAGGCTCCGATGGGAACAAGCCCATCGGGGGCCAATTGCGTTGCTTCGCCGCAATGGAAGGGAGGGAGGGCAGGCTTCAGGGGTCAGACTTCAGACTCAACGACGCTATGCGACTTCGGTCTTGAACCCCGAACGGGGTGGCACGTGGTAGCCATGGGAATAAACCCATGGACCTGCGTCTCAGCTGAGGCCGTCTGCAGGCTGTTTCGGTTCTTGACCTGAAGCCTGAGACCTGAAACCTGAAGCCTGAACTAAGCCGCCCGGCGTTGTTCCTGAGCGCGAGTCGCGTTTGGCAATGTGATGGTCGATCGCTTCTCAGCCATTGCTTCGCTGGCCAATTCCACTCGAGCTTGTACCGTGCGAACGAACGCGCGCTCTCGGATCCCCATGACCCAACCTAGCCGCTCTGCGACAGTTTTGGGACTCATCAATCCACTTGCTAAATGACCCAATCGACGAGCGAGCGAGTCGATGGCGATGCCGCTATCTTCGATCGACGCAAATGCACATGCGAGCTGGCCACATGCACGTCCGATCTCGAAACCTGGCTCATGGCCAACAGCAACGCGTTTGGGTGCATGCAAACCGACGTTGCTCGCCGTTGCGATCTCCAACCGGAGCGCCATGATCAGAAGTCCCAGTTCCACTTCCGAGACCTCGGTAGAACTATGGTCAAACCAACCGCCAATCGCACGGAACGTTTTCTTGCGGAAAACTCCGCCACACATCAGGGGAACCGTGGCCGCATTGACGTCCGATGATAGACGTCGATGAGGGAGCGAATCACTGGCCAGCCCCACGAACACCTTCTCGCTTTGAGCATCCTCGATAGGCATGCAGACAGCGGAAACAGTCGATCCATCTAGAATTTCGATCGCTTCATCAAACCAACGTTCGTCGACCGTCGAGCCCGGCATGAGCACCTGGATGTAAGGTGAACATGCCGATGCAACGGCCAAATTGATCTGGGACGATAAGCTTGCACCGCGTGAGGACTCGATCAAGACTGCTTCATCTTGACCTAGACCATACGGGTCGGTGAAACCACCATCGTGAGCGATCAAGACTTCGAAATCGCTCTCCCGATTCTCTAGAATCGAGAGCAGCGTTACTTCAAGTCCAGAATCATCATTGAGATGCGGAACAATGATCGAGAGGCACGGCACTGTAATAGACTCCGGCAATTCGCATTTGGCGTACAAGACTTCGACTCTGACGAAAGAAAGGATCGACCAGACGAGGACTTGAATTCACGGAATTGGACGTTTGCCTGTTAGAGCGAATAGGCTGACTTTTACGCCTGGCTAGTTTGCAACACGCTCCTGCAACTAGGAAATCCACTCCCGGAGCGTTTCTCCTAATGGATCAAACCCCCGCCCTGCAAAGCCTAAATGCCAATGTTGCCGCCATCCCTCCGCGTATTGGCCTCGACAACCTGCGATTTCACTCACTTCTTTGCCCAAGTCCAACATCGCCTGCAAATAGGAATTCAAGTTTTGTGACGCGGCCAGCCATTGCTGTTGGGATTGATGGCATTCCAACATCGCTCGCTTCTGTTCAACGACCGAATCGATCTCAACCACAAAATGAGGGGCGACCACATCTCCCAGCGGCGATCGGTTACCGTGCGGTTGCGCGTGATACAATGCAATTTCGCTATCAAAACTGGGAACGGGAGGATCGGTTTTGAAATTGGGGACCCCTCTGGAAAAAGCTGCGGTAACGGCCAACCGGCACGTCTCCATATGGTCTTCCATGTAATCGACGGGGCTGTGCGTCAAGACGATCGATGGCCTAGCATGACGAACGATCGCAGCCACCTTGGCGAGATTGGTAGCGTTGTAGAACAGATCTAGATCATCGCAAATCGGAGGATAATGTTGGGCTCCGAGCAACTGTGCAGCTCGCTTGGATTCCTCTAGCCGGATCGCAGCTGTCGTATCGCGATCCGTTACGGTCGAACCGCAGCATCCGTTGGCCAAATTGCAGTAATGAATGTCCCATCCCTGTCGCTGCAGTAATAGCAAAGTTCCGGCAGCCACGAATTCAATATCATCAGGATGAGCGAACAAGGCGAGGACGGATGGCATGAGCGAGGTGGCTCCTAATAAAAGTGAGAAAGTTGATTGCGTTTTGGGACAGACGATGCCAACAATACAGTTCTATCCACTATTTGGTGTCTGGCAAACGTAAGCAACTCAATCTGCAGGAATCGAGAGGCGCGATCATGGCCCAATGGTTCTATCGTTTCGAAAATGGTCGTGAGCATGGACCAATTGCTTCGAGCCAATTGCTCGAATTGATTCGGCGAGGTGACGTTGAAAGCGAGACCGAAGTTCGCAAAGACGACTCTCCATGGGTTCGTGCGTGTGAGGTGAACGGATTGTGGCAGGCGGTTGGTATGCCGACAGTTCAGTTTCAATGTCCTTATTGCCAATCCGCTATTGAACGCCCGCCGACACGATGCAAAAGCTGTCACCATCCGGTGGCTAAAGCAGTGGGCAATCTCGTTCGTCACTCGAAACCGGTTAGCCGCGAGAGCGAATGGACTCAAGCGGAACGCGTTTCACAAAAGCCCAAGGCCCCGCCACTCCAATAAGGATTGGCTGCAACTCTATTTAGGCCACCATCTCTATTTGGGCCATAGCAACGCAAACACCAATCCCGCAGCCAACGCAAAGACCACGCCATCGAGAACTTCCATTGCGATGCGTCTCCTGAACCAGAAGACGTGTGGGAAGTTTGCTGAAACGTACGCGAGCAAGCCTGCGGTCATCACAAACTGAAAGACTTTGATAAAGGGTGCTCCGGCGGGCAGGGCCAGGGAGGCCAAGTAGCCAATGACAAACGCAGCCACCAAAAAGTAGATCAAGGTCTGCAGTATAGATCGAAGCATATTGGTAGGCGAAGGCCATATGACCAGCGTGCCGACGCTTTTGGCAGTCTTGTTCTTGAACTCCTCGGTGTTCACTTTGGATCCATCTCCTGCATGAGGGAAGATGTATTGATTCGGCACGACTCCCTTCTTTGCCAAAAAATCTTGAAGCTCATCTTCGCAGGGCAAGCTATTCCATTCTGGCCGATGGTGAGGCATCACCGTCCATGCCAAAGTACTTAGGATGTGGGTAGCGATACCCGTGCAGAGGATGGGCAGCCAGAGATCGTAAACGGTCATGGTTCAGCTCAACATTCAGAAAGGATTTGGGAAAGTGTTGATGGTAGGATTCCAGGGGACATGATACGAGAAATGCCATGAGCGATGGGGTGTATCGGAAATCATTTTAGGCATGCCCGTCGCACAATTCCGCTTCAAATATCACTCCGAGGCAGGCGGTTGGATTGGTTGGCCCCTTTTGGTGACATAGCGGATAGACTAGACATCCGATTCAAGAACGGTTTCAATCGAGTGGATGCCTCATGGGAGATACATGATGTTCGGTGCGAACGACTGGTTTACGTGGGCGTTGCTCTCAGCACTTTTTGCGGCCATAACAGCCATTTTCGCGAAGCTGGGTTTAAAGGGTATCGACTCCGACTACGCCACGCTGGTCCGAACGTTTGTGATCGTCGTGACGCTAACATTCTTTGTGGTAGTCGCCAAGAAATGGCGCAACCCATTTGCATTACCTTGGTCGACGCTCAACTTCCTGATCTTGTCAGGTCTGGCGACAGGCGCATCGTGGGTATGTTACTTTCGTGCACTGAAGATAGGGGACGCGTCGAAGGTCGCGCCAGTGGACAAACTGAGTTTGGTTTTGGTAGCCGTCTTTGCGACATTCTTTTTAGGAGAGCGTCCAAGTGCACGAGAGTGGTTCGGAATCGCATTGGTAGGAATCGGCGTAATCATCCTCGGATTAAAGCGATAGGAGCCGCAAAATATCTATTCGACCTACGTGAATCAAAACGGTGGCGATGACCAGGACGATATGGATCGCGCAAAGACGCCAAGCCGCAAAGGAAAACCAGAACAGGCTATTCTTTGCGCTTTAGCGTCTTTGCGCGAGATCGGTTTTCCTTGGCTGTTAAATGATTTGGATGGAACTCAAATAACTGAAGCTGATCTATTGCGATTCGATTATGACCAAGTTGTCGTCAGCGCGAGTTGGATCGCGCAAAGGCGCCAAGACGCAAAGGAAAACCAGAACAGGCTTTTCTTTGCGCCTTCGCGTCTTTGCGCGATATCGGATTTCCTTGGCCGTTAAAGTTCTGTCCCTGAACTCGAATATCCGGGGGGCCGACACTACTCCACATATGCACTTGTTCGCGGTTTGGGTCATGCAGCATCTTCTGCCTAGACGATAAAGTCAGTCTGAATAGCCACCGTTCGGACTCTTCCTAGAAGCAATGCTGATGGCCCAAACCAAGCTACAAGAAAGCTATCATTTAGATCCAGATTGCTGGCAAACATTGCGCACCCAAGCGCATACCATGTTGGATGAAACCCTCGACCATATTCAAGGATGTAGGCAGGACCAAGCGTGGCGACCGATGACCGACGCCGCTCGACAAGGCTTCTCCACCGATTTGCCTCACGCGAGTTCGCCAGTGGAAAACGTGTACGCAGAGTTTTCCGAGCGAATAAAGCCCTACACGCTAGGCAATATCCACCCTGGATTCATGGGTTGGGTTCAGGGTGGAGGGACCGTGGTCGGTATGTTGGCTGAAATGCTAGCTGGTGGATTGAACGCCAATCTCGGAGGACGCGACCAATCGCCTCTCGAGGTAGAACGCGAAGTCGTGGGTTGGATGCGCCAACTTTTTTGCTTTCCCGAAACAGCGACGGGAGTCTTTCTAACTGGGTCCTCGATCGCCAATTTTGTAGCCATCCTCATCGCTCGCAATCAAGCATTGCGAAAGGTGACACGCAAGATTGGGATGCTAGAAACCGGTGTTCAGTTAACAGCTTACACTTCGCGTAGCGTCCATCGATGTGTGCAGCAAGCCATGGATATGGCCGGTATCGGTTCCAGCTGGCTCCGCAAAATTCAGGTCGATCAGGACCATCGGATTCGCGTCGATGAGCTGCGTTCGGCAATTCAAAACGACATCGACAAGGGGTATCGCCCATTTTGCGTCATTGGGTGCGCTGGCACGGTCGACACCGGTGCCGTTGATGATCTGGTCTCATTAAGGCAAATTGCGAC
>CAIXME010000024.1 GCA_903920425.1 uncultured Pirellula sp.
CTTGGACTTGTGCACCTGGCTGCCAAAAGACGATCCGCCAACCGAAGAGATAGAAGACATAGTTCTGCGATCCCGTCAAAATCCGATAAATCGATACACTCTATCAACTAAACCTCGGTTCCTTGAGGTGGAATGCGTGAATCAAACTTCTTAAGAAATGCGGAATGAAGCAAATAAAACTTGTGCGGCTCGGGGGGCGAATATGCTCGGCTGAGTTGTTCCTATCGATTCGCGTCACGGGTGCGATGCGGCTTCCCAAAACGCTGTCATTGCCAGCTTAATGGAGATCTAAACAAAGGAGATCGGCCATGATCGATCGGTAAAGAAACGGTGGAAACGCGTTTCATTCACATCGTGTCCTGCTATAGTGTGAAACGCTTGCAATGACGATAGCAACGGCCCTCCCTCCCTTTCCCGCCGACCAGTAAAGCGACCATGTCACGACCGCTCTCCATCTCATCAGTCAACGAGGACTCTCGGATTGTCGCTCTTGGTGAGGTCTTGTGGGATCTTTTTGCAGATGGAGCACGTTTTGGTGGTGCGACCGCAAACTTTGCTTGCCATGCAGCACGCGTGGGAGCGAAGGTATCTATCCTGAGCGCGGTCGGGTTCGATGAATTGGGTGACCGTGCGGTTCAGATTCTTGAAGGGTTTAGAGTAGACGTCCGATGCATGCAACGAATTGAAAACGTCAAAACTGGGGCGGTCGGCGTCCAATTGGATTCTCTAGGTAAACCGACCTATGAAATCCATCGTGACGCTGCGTGGGATCATGTCACTTGGAACTCGGACTTGGAAGCGATGATCGTCCCGTCGACGGTTGTTTACTTTGGAACATTGGGAATGCGCGAACGCTGTTCTCGAGAAACGTATCATCGATTGTTGGTCACAGCGCGAGAGAAGCAGGCCTTGCGAATCCTCGATATCAATTTGCGTCCCCCCTTTTACGATGCGACGCTGATTCGAGAGTGTTTGCAGCTTTGTAATGTGCTCAAATTGAGCGACGAGGAGCTACCCGTGGTGCTGCAAGCATGTGGGATAGATAGAACGCAATCCACGCAAGATTCCCTGAAAGAGCTTGTCGACATGTGGTCACTCGATCTCGTAGCGTTGACACGAGGTTCAGAAGGTGCATTGCTCATGACCGCAACCGAAATCGTCGACCAGCCAGGATTGAAAACGACGGTTGTGGATACCGTGGGAGCTGGCGATGCATTCACGGCCGCATTAGCCTTCGGATTGATCTCTGGTGCAGACGTTTGTTCATTGGCCGAGAAAGCGTGTCAAGTAGCCTCGGACGCGTGTCGCCATGCGGGGGCTTTGCCCTCTTGAAGTGATTTAGTTTTTCTCTCGTAATAGCAGCCACTTGGAATCACCATGAAGCATTTCCTCCTTTGTTTGTTCTTTTGTATCGCTGCGTCCAATGTTGACGCAGCGGAACCCATGTTGATCGCAGACTTTGAGGGGGCCGACTATGGCAAATGGACCGTTTCAGGAACTGCGTTCGGAAATGGACCTGCTCGTGGCACCTTGCCCGGTCAAATGGTTGTCGAGGGCTACCAGGGTAAAGGATTGGTGAATTCCTTTGTGGGGGGAGATGACGCCACGGGCAAGCTTGAATCGCCTGGTTTTGCGATCAAGAGAAAGTTCATCCGGTTCCTCATCGGAGGTGGTGGCTGGGCGGACGAAACGTGTATGCATCTGATGGTCGACGGTCGCGTCGTTCGCACGGCTACTGGACCGAACCTGGAATCAGGTGGCAGTGAACGTTTGGTGCCGATGGCATGGGATGTTTCGGAGCTCGTCAACCAAAACGCCTCGATCGTCATCGTGGATCAGAGGAAAGGTGGTTGGGGGCACATCAACGTGGATCAGATCGAGCAAGTGGACGAGCGAGGAGATATCCCAATTGCGCCCTTACCCGTCGTGCTTCAACGGGACGTCGTTCGCGAAATCGTTGTGAATCAAAAATTCCTGCATTTCCCGATTAAGAATGGGGGGAAGCCAAGGGTTCTTGATATTTCGACTGATGGAGTGAAGCTTACTCGATTGGACATCGAATTGGCTGATGGTCAGCCCGATTGGTGGGCTCCGTATGATGTTAGCAGTTGGATGGGCAAGAAACTGAAGATTCAGGTGAACACCTTGCCTATGGGGTCCGCCGCCTTGGATTCGATCCAGCAGTCGAACGAGTATTTGGGGACCAACGATCTTTATCGCGAGCCGCTCCGGTCTCAGATTCACTTTTCCCCCAAGCGAGGCTGGACCAATGATCCAAATGGTCTCGTCTTTTATCAGGGCGAGTATCACTTGTTCTTTCAGCACAATCCAGTCGGATGGGGCTGGGGTAACATGCATTGGGGGCACGCCACGAGCCGAGATTTGGTTCATTGGGTGGAACATGGCGATGTTTTAGCGCCGGACGAACTAGGTCCCATGTTTAGCGGCAGCGCGGTCGTCGATTGGAACAACACCAGTGGGTTCGGCAAGAATGGCGAACCACCCCTCGTTCTCATTTACACGGCAGCTGGCAACCCAACTACGCAGTGCATCGCTTACAGCAATGACGGTCGGCATTTCACCAAGTACAAACAAAACCCCGTTATTCAACAGATCAGTGGAGGTAACCGCGATCCGAAAGTCATCTGGCACGAGCCAATCAAACGGTGGGTGATGGTCCTCTATGTCGAGACGGCAGGCAAGCGTCATACCGTTCATTTCTTTTCGTCGCTCAATCTTCGCGAGTGGGAGTTGATGCAAGTGGTCGATGGAGGAATTGATGCAGACAAGTATTTGTACGAGTGTCCCGATATCTTTGCGTTGCCGGTCGATGGCGACAAAAACAACATGCGATGGGTGCTCAACGCAGCCAACAGCGAGTATGCGATTGGGAGTTTTGACGGCAAGTCGTTTCGTGCGGAATCGAGCCGCATTCCAGATGTGCGAGGTCGGGGGTTTTATGCAGCTCAAACGTTTAGCGATGTGCCCGATGGGCGTCGTATTCAAATCGGTTGGATGCAGGCACCTTCACCCGGAATGTCGTTCAATCAACTGCAGTCGATACCGAGTGAATTGACATTGAGAACCACGCCAGACGGAGTGCGAATCCATCGAAAACCGGTACGCGAGTTGGAAGCGTTGCGCAAATCAAAAAACCAAGCCGACAACATTGCTCAATTTGCGGGTGAATTGATCGAACTGCGGGCTGAGTTTGTGCCGGACGCAACCAACATCATCGAGTTCGAATTGCGTGGGGCAAAGATCTCTTATGACGCGAGCAAGCAAGAGCTGCAAGTCAACGACGTGCGCGTTCCGGCGCCGCTCAAAGACGGCAAGCAGGATCTCATCGTTTACGTCGATAAAACGATGTTGGAAGTTTTTGCATGCGACGGATTGATTTACGCACCGTTGCCATGGATACCC
>CAIXME010000025.1 GCA_903920425.1 uncultured Pirellula sp.
GATCGAGCCCAAAGATGAGGTTAGGACCGGTGTTGAACCCCGAAGTGAAATCGCCACCCATCTGCCTCCGAAAACCTTGATTGAACGAGGTATCCTGGATCCACTCACGCACGTTGCCGCTCATGTCGAACGCACCGTGAAAGCTGGAGTTCCCGGCCGAACCGACAGTCGTTAGATTGCCGTTCAGCCCGCTCCCGTCTGCACCCGAATTGAAGTTGACGGTCGCCGCATTCGGGTTGATGATGTCGCCAGTCACGGTTGCCGTCACAACAATCGGCGAGTCGTTGCTCCATGTTGCGAAACGCCAGAAGTTGTCGGTGTCGCCACCCTGACTGGCGGGTATGGTTTCTTGTACACCGCAAACATCACGATCGGCTACTAGTCAATGAGCCGCGTGATCACGGAGCTCCCATGTTGGCTTTCCGCACCTCGGCAGTCTCTGGATCATGTCAGCAAAAATCTGAGAGTTCAAGTGTTCTGCGTGTCGGGGTAGACCGTTTCATTGACCATTCCACTGACGTCGAAAATTGATTGGACTGGAGCCCGTTGCTTTCTTAAAGGCACGCGAGAAAGCGCTATGGTCAAAATAGCCGCAAAACTGCGCGATGTCGGAAATCGATTTGTCGGACTGCAGCAAAAGGGTCGACGCTTTGCCAAGTCGACTCTTGGAAATGTACTGCGAGGGTGTAAGGCCAAAGATCAGCTTCATCGTTCTTGCAAATCGATGGTTGGGCATCTTAGCCAGTTTCGCCAGCCATCCCGGTGATGCTTCCGATGGCAGGTCTCGCTCAAATTGTTCGAGTGCTCGCGCGAATGTAATAGGAACAGACGAAGATGCGACGATCGTTTTGATATCTCTTGAAAAGCCGACGATCCCAATTGCCCGTCCAACATCGTCTTGAAGCGGTACCTTTGTGGTCAAACACCAAACTGGTCGCCCTGGCATTTCCCATTGCATTTCCAAGTGATCGATGATTGGCGTACCAGTACGAAGAACCATCTTGTCTTGCTCCGAAGGAAGATTTCCGAATTCCCCGCTACAAATGTCAGAAGGTTTTTTACCCATGGCGTCCTGCCTGCACGACAGTCCATGCCTCGCCAGCAACGAATGGTTTACGGCGACATATCTACCCTGACCGTCCTTGATAAAGAAAGCGATATCGGGGACTTGGTCGAATAGCAGTTCCAACGCTGCGATTGGAACGGTGTTTAACATGCGAGTGGCATCTATTGTGCGCATTTTGACAGAACTTGGTTTCAGGTTTGCAAGCTTGAACAACCTCTACAATGTATCCTTTGAACGAGTGAGCTTGCGATTTGTTCTGTGGGCGTTCATACCTTTTTTACACAAAAAAACGATATTCATGCATCTCGCATTCTCATCAAAGTCAATCCTCTTGTTCAACGCCAATTTGATTTCGAATCATCCTGCAATTCTACTCGTAGTTTTCATCTCGACTGCGTATCTTGCCCCAACTGAAAGCATCGCTCAGGCTTCGAAACAGCGAGAAATCAAAGTGTCGGTTGCGGATGTTACCTACGAGGCGGAATCCGCATCGTTGACTGGTAACGCGATGAAGACGGAAGCAACAGGACTATCAGGTGACTCAAAAGTTGGGAACATTCACGAAAACGCAGCGATCACCTTTTCGTCTACAGTTGACGATGAAGGTTTGTACAACATGGTGGTCACCTATTGTTCTGGCGACAATACAAGAAGTTTAGCTGTCAGTGTAAATGACGGGCCCGCCGAAAATCAAAGGACACCGAGTACGGGTGGTTGGAATCTACCGGGAACGATGAAGTATCAGGTCCGTTTGAATGCCGGAGTGAATGTCATCAAGCTTTTCAGCGATGCTGGAGGATATTGTCCTGATATCGATAAGATCTCGATCTCTCGCAAGTCCGCTGATGAGCTCAAATTGCCTTTTGGTGCCAACCACGAGATAGTTTACGATGCTTCGACGCTTGAATACGACGTATTCTTCAATGGCTCTAGAATCATTAGTGATGCTTCGGCGGCCGTTAAGAATGGCCCCGCAATGCTAAAGAGCCCTGACTACAAATCCATCTCCCACGACGTTACGACAATTAATGATGACTTTGGCGATGGCGAACAGCACACGATAACTTTGTCGGCACCTGGCTTGCCTGAAATGAAGCAGGTTTTTTACACCTATCCTTCCAGGAATTATTTCCTCGTAGAAGTAGAGATTAGCGGAGACAACCTTAGCAGTAACTATATGGCGCCGTTGTCGTCGGCTACGGCCAACATTCTTGAAACCGGTGATAACCGCGCGTTGTTCGTGCCCTTCGATAACGACGCTTGGATCACCTATGATGCCAAGTCGATGAATTCGACGATGTCGAGTATCAGTTCAGAAGTCAGCGCAATCTATGAGAACAACAGTCGGATAGGCCTGATTTTGGGCTCAGTTGAACAGGGCGTATGGAAAACGGGAATCAAGACCGTCGGTGCAGCATGCAATCTGACCGAGCTTTGTGTGTGGGGTGGTTTTGCAGACAAGCTTGTGACTCGCGATGAAAAAGTTCATGGATCAATCAGTGGTTCGTCGCTGAAGTCTCCGAAGATTTTTGTCGGCTATTATGACGACTTTAGGACGGGCCTGGAGGAGTATGCTAAATCAGTTGCGATTGCGTCGCCTCGATACATTTACAGTTGGACCAAAGGGACGCCGCTCGGATGGAATAGCTGGGGAGTTATCCAATCGAAGATTTCGCTCGAAAACAGCAAATCTGTTGCCGACTATTTTGCCAACCAAATTCCCGAATTCCGGAGCGATACTACAGCGTATATCGATCTCGATTCCTATTGGGAAAACCTAACGATCGGTGGTGTAACAGGTGACTTCGGGCCGCTCACCGAGTTTGCGAATCACTGCAAGAGCAAGGGGCTGCAACCTGGAATCTATTGGGCCCCATTTGTCGATTGGTACAAGACGGCGAGACCGGTGGAGAATTCCAACTACAACTACTCGGATCTTTGGATGAAAGCGAATGGTTCCTACCATGATCTAGATGACTGCAGGGCATTGGATCCAACGCACCCAGGAACGCAAGCGAGGATTGCATACCTGATCGCCAAATTCAAAAAGTGTGGGTTTACCATGATCAAGATAGACTTCATCGGCCATGCGGCGATCGAAGCGGACGGTTATTATGATCCCAATGTCAAGACAGGCATGCAGGCCTTTCGTCAGGGAATGCAATTTCTAGTGGATCAGTTGGACGGGCAGATGCTTGTATCAGTAGCTATTTCGCCCAATCTTGCGTCAGGACCGTACGCTCATATTCGTCGAATTGCTTGCGACGCAATGAGTTCTATTGAGAACACGAAGAACACATTGAATTCAACCAGCTATGGCTGGTGGCAATCCCATATCTACAATTTCGTCGACGCTGACCACATTGTATTTGGGAACGAGACAGAGGGTGTCAACCGAGCACGCTTTACTTCTGGACTGGTGACTGGGACATTGACTCTGGGGGATGACTTTTCAACGATCGGCCCTTGGACGGAACGTATCCAAAAGTTAGTTCGGAACTCAGAATTGCTCGAAATCTGTCGCGGCAAAACAGCTTTCCTTCCGTATGATGCGAATACAGGAAAAGATGCAAGTGAGGTATTTGTGCGGCGAGACGACAACGCCACTTATTTGGCGATTGTCAATTACGGTGAGAACACGGCAGACTATGCGATCGATCTTGGTCGAGCCGGCTTAGATCCAAGCACGTCCTATGACGTGCGAGAGCTCTATTCATCCGAGCTATCAAGTAGCGTAGTGGACACGCTAAGGGTAACTGTGCCAGCATCTGATTCGAAGATCTTCAAGATCTTGGGAAACCGATAGCCGCTGGGTTAAGGGTGTTGCCTAGTTGTCCTTGTTTCCGGGACAATCCTCGCCGCATGTTTTGGATTGCATCTGCTAAAAATCGACTTTGTACTTGTCGATCTAGCTATCGTTGACGTCTGGGACGAAATGTGCAACTTAGGTTTCGGCACCGAAAAAATCTTTGCTCAGTTGGGCAAAGCCTTCTCTGAAGCAAACCTCAAACTCAGTAAGAGGTAAAAGTTTGGGTGCTCGTCGTCAACGATCATCACCCAAATGACCGCCGAGTTTCTTTGCGGTCTCGTTGAGCGGTTGGTCGGTGCACGCACCTTGAGCGTGTCGTCTGTGGTTACATTTCCGGATCGCATCTGCTACGCTTGGATAGCAGGAAAACTCGGTTTTTCGCGAGAATATTAACGAGGTGCATGTGATCGAAGTTCGGGAATTGAGAAAAGCATTTGGAACGCGGATCGCCGTGGATGGCTTGTCGTTCGACATTAGTCAGGGGGAGACTCTGGGCCTGCTCGGCCCAAATGGTGCCGGGAAAACGACCACGATCCAAATGTTGACAGGATTGCTTCGCCCGGATTCAGGCGAAATCAAAATCGATGGAGTTGCCGACCCGATGCAGACAGCGGTTCGACGCCGTATTGGCTTAACTCCCCAAACGTTGGCCATCTATGAAGACATGACTGCGGAAGAGAATCTTGTTTTCTTCGGACGACTTTATGGTATTCAAAAGTCGGTGCTTCAAAGCCGTGTTAGGGAGCTGTTGGATATTGCCGGTCTGGGGGACCGAAAACGCGAAGTCGCAAAGAACTTTTCCGGTGGTATGAAGCGCCGTTTGAATCTGGTGGCATCGCTCGTTCATCAGCCCGACATTCTGTTCTTGGATGAGCCGACGGTGGGTGTCGATCCTCAATCGCGAAATCATTTGTTCGACTGTGTAATCAATCTAGCAAGTTCTGGCACCACGATTATCTATACGACTCACTACATGGAAGAAGCGGAACGCCTTTGTGATCGAGTCGCAGTGGTCGATCAAGGGACAATTCTCGCTATCGATACCGTCGTCGAACTGAAACGCAAGCATGGTGGTGACGCGTCGATCGTGGTGGAAGTGGGGCGAGATTCATCGCAACGCGAACGTGTCGTGGATTTGCTCCAAGGGATCTTTCCCGATAGAACGATTCGCGTAGAAGATCACCGCTTGAAAATACAATCTGCAAACCCTATCCGAGACTTAGCTAAACTGGCTGACTCTGAAATAGATCCAACATGGATTGAGTTGGAGCGGCCACAATTGGAAGACGTTTTTCTAAATCTTACAGGCAGAAGGCTGCGCGATTCATGAACCGAATCTTAGTGCTGGGCGCGAAAGAATTGAAGGTTACTGCTCGAAGCAAAACCGCGTTGTTTTGGATTCTTGTGTTCCCTACCATCTTCGCCATTTTCTTTGGGGTTGTCATGAGCGGCAATTCGGGCAAGCAAGCTCGTATGGACATCGCAGTTGTCGACCAATCGAAAACGAAAGCCTCCGAGACGCTTCTCGCGAGTCTACGCGAGTCGACAGCGGTTCGCCTCATTGAATCCATCGATGAACGCCCCATAACACCCGAAACGGCGCGCGACCGAGTTCGGCAGGGAAAAGTAGTCGCGTTTCTTCTTATTCCCGACGGTTACGGCGCAAAATCTCAATCCATGTGGACCGGTTCGATTCCCATCGAATTGGGGGTCGATCCTTCTCGAACCGCAGAAGCCGGTATGTTGGAGGGTGTGATTATGCAGTCACTGTTTTCGGACATCGGTAGTCAATTCACCGATCCCAAAAAGGCGTTGGCAAATGCTCAGGAAACGATCGCATCCATCGAATCGGCGAATGAGATGCCAGAAGACAGGCAGCGACTTCTCAAGAATCTGATGGGCTCGCTCATCGATTTTTCTCAAAGCACTGAGCAACCTTCGATAGCCAATTCTCCTTTTTCGCCAGAGGGTCGAATCAAGAAAGTGGATATTGCCCGAGACACGGCAGGTCGGCCTCGTTCTCAGTTTGAGCTTACCTTTGCAAGTGCGATAACATGGGGAATGTATGGATGTATCGTCACTTTTGCAATTTCCATCGTGTCAGAACGTGCAAATGGAACATTAACGCGTTTGCGAATGACACCGCTAAGCAGTTGGGAGCTCATTGCAGGAAAAGGCCTTGCCTGTTTCGCAGCAAGCGTCGCGGTTGCGTTTGCGCTAATATTGTTGGCAATGTTGCTGTTCAAGATCCAGATTGGAAGTCCATTTCATCTGTGCCTTGCTATCGCATCCGCCGCTTTTTGTTACACGGGACTGATGATGGCTTTGGCTGGTCTTGGCAATACGGCGCAGGACGTTTCTGGAGCGGCATCTGGAATCTTTATGCCCATGGCAATGATTGGAGGAGCGATGATCCCTCGCATGTTTATGCCGTCATGGATGCAATCCTTGAGCGTGATCAGTCCCGTTCGTTGGAATGTGGAAGCATTAGAAGGGGCGATTTGGCGACAATATTCGATCGGCGAAATGGCAATTTCGCTTTCTATTCTCTTGTTTGTTGGTGCTATCGGCTTTATCGTCGGAACGATTGCGATCAGTCGCAAGAATAGCAGCAGGCCGTAGCAAGCGATCGCGAAGTTACCTAGGAATGATCTCGTTCAGATAGCGAGGTCAAGATATCTCCTTCTGCGGCTAACTCTCCTCTTCTCCAATCGTGAAAAGGTCAGCCCCGGATTTCTTTAGCGGCTCGAATTCCTGATAAAAACGCCCCGTGAGCCGTCCCAAAGTAGTCGTGCTCGGTCGCTTCTCCAGCGAAGAAAAGAGTGTCAGCCAATGGAGTCGCTAACTGGCGACGCATTTTGGGATGCACACCTACAGGGTTAAAGGAGTAAGACCCCAACGCATAAGGGTCAGAACTCCAACGCGTTATCTGATAGTCCACCGGTTCTGGAATGTCTGGCCCGAAAATTCTTCGTAGCGTTTTCATTGCATCCTCAACAATCATCGCATCGCTCCATGCCTCGATCTCGCGTCCTCGAGCACCGGCATTGAACCCAAGCAGTACTGGTTTGCCAGCGACATGCGCGAAGCTCACCCACTCGGTCCATTCGCCATACTTGTCAGGAATGTACTCCAACCAATCGACATCCTCGGGCCAGAAGACGTGATCAAAACGCAGATAACATTTATTGAGCACTCCCATTTCCAGTTGGGCGATTGCCTCGCTCGTAGGTTTCGGCAACTTCGGATCGAACTCAATACGTCCCGACTTCAATACTCCCAAAGGCAAAGTAACTAAGATCTTATCGGATGTATATTCTCCCTGGTTGGTGGAGATTTTTACGGAGCCACCTGCCCAACTGATTTGTTCGACTATTTCGTTGAATTGAATATGTAGGTCCTTAGCGAGATAATCGACGATAACTTGAAAACCTTTCACAAAGAAAGCGTCTTCTCCAGCATATGTCTTTGCGCTATCGTACCAATGCGACGAAAGTTCTTCGGCGCTACCTGCATACTCTTGTTCGATTTCGCTGCTGAGGATGAAGTCTAGCAGCCGAGCCTCTTCTTTGTTGGTGTTCTGTTTGGTAGCCCACGATGTGACGAAATCGCGAATACTCAGGTCTTCATCGCTATCTTGAGCAGATCGTAAGGCTTTTCGGAAACTTGAACTCAAACGTGCAAGTTGTGCTTCCCGGGTTTTCGAAAGTTCACCGCCATGTGTATCGTAGATAATGTTCCGGTCATAGCTTGTCTCGAGCCTACTTGCATTCGCACGGTTAGCGAGCTCGGTTAGCGGGTTCCCCTCGATGCCATGAATCCAGGTGGCTCCCATATCCAATGGGTTATCCACCCACTTATGACTAGTCCAAAGTCGTCCACCCAGTCTATCTCTAGCTTCAAGGACCACGACTTCGATCCCCTCATTTTGCAACGCACGAGCAGCAGCAAGCCCAGCTAGCCCCGCTCCAACGACGATAACGCGTTGTTTCTTTAATCCAATCGCTCGTTCGGTTGCGTGTAGCTCGTCTTTCATCCGCAGGGCCAGTGCGACAGCAAGGAGAGTGAGCAAAGATCTTCGGTTCATACCCTCATTTTACCATGATGGACTTGAGTGCAATGGGAAACTGTGCAGCCCAGGACTTCTCGTCGTGCGAAGCTTCGGCAAATTCTTGAAATTGAATGGGTGTCGATGTAGTAGTGTTGGATGGACTGAGCAATTGGTGAAGTCGCTCAGCGCGAGTTCGATTTACATTCTGCGTTTCAGAATCACGACCTTCGCGAGTTCCCATTGAGAACCATAACCTAACACTTGCTGGCCATTTCGTTCCATTATGCAACGACTGCAGCAGTTCCTCTTGATCCCAACCCAGGGTCGGTGAAAAGGCTAAACATTTGCCGAACACATTAGGTTTCTCAAGGCATGCGTGCATAGAGATGAGTCCGCCGAGCGAAGAGCCACCAATGATGGTTGATTCACGGTCTACTTGAGTTCGATAGGTGCGATCGATGAAGGGTTTTAGTTCTTCAGCAACAAATCGAATGTAATCCAATCCACGCCCCCCATGCCCTAGCCTTTCATCTTTCGTTAGCGTGTATTCGTCCATTCGATCCACCGTATTCCATATGCCCACGATGATCATCGGCGGAATCTCTTGTTTCTTCATCAGGTCCATTGCGGATTCATCCACTTCCCACTCTACGCCGAACGCTGCCGTCGAAACATCGAACAGGTTCTGCCCGTCCTGTAGATAAAGCACGGGGTAACTGGTTTCGGATGCTTCATACTCGATCGGAAGCCAGACGCTGACATTGCGAGTTCGCAGGAGATGCTGGGAAGCAACCTTTTCATGCAATTTTACTGTCCCGGTTATCGTGGACTTGACTGACTTTGGGGCACCCCAACGTTGAACGATTATTTTGATCGTTTGAGGATCGCCTTTATCGGTCGCTGTTGTCACAAATTCGCGATTGGGAATGTCCTTTCCAAACTGATCCTTTTCCACTGATTGCCAGGAGCCACGGGTGACTTTATATTGTACGCGACTTCCCGCGGGTGCTGAGAATTCAGCAAAGTAAACATTCTGGTCTGCTCGCTTTAGTTTGAGACCGTTCGGTCGCCATTCCCCGAGCAAGTTCAGGTTGCCCGAAAGAAACACCTCTTCGACAGACTCTTCTGCTGAGTTGTCCATTTTGGGAATCTCCACTTCGATCCGAACGCGAACTTCGTCCGTCGTTCCGTCCGAGGACTTAACCAATTGCGGGTTACTGAAAATGGTACTGAACACAGTAATCGTTATCGCCACAAAGAGTGCTGCGCGAGTTGTGATAGATTTCATTGCGTTGTTTTCGAAATTCCCACTCACGGTTTTGGCCCTGGCGGGAGCGCGCGGAGGAAGTGGTTGGTGATGATGTGATAGAGATGCCGATGGAGCTTGACGAGCTCGAGTGGGCGGCTATGCACATTGTTGCTGGTTGTAGATTCATGCGTCCAGGATGAAAACGGGGTTCTGCGAACCATAGCACGCAGTCCAGTTGCGAGGCGAACTAACGTTTCTCCACCGTAGTTTAGATCCCCTCGAAGACTCCCGTGCTATCAGCAAAGGAATCGGTTTGTACGCCGAGCTTTTGTAGCATGGTGACAAACAGATTGGTGAGGGGTATGTCTTCTCGAGTGGCTTTGTCCTGCCATGGTTCCCGGTCTCCCATCCAAGCTCCACCTTGGAAATTTTCTCCTGCAGCATTAATGTACTTTCCATGCACAAAGCCCATGTTTTTCGCTCCAGCGAGCATGAGTGGATAATTGCGCGAAAGGTGGAACGCGCTCGACGCCGATCCATAGAAGAGCAACGAGTTATCCAACATGGAACCGTTGCCGTTGGGCTCCGGTGTGCTCCTAAGCTTTTCAACGAAACGGCCATACTCTTCATTCAAAAAACGGCAATAGATCCCAAAGTTCTTCCAGCCGTCTGGGTTCTTCGTTTCGTGCGATAATTGATGAGCCAAATTAAAGCCGACGGCTCTCGACAAGTGATCGCTTCTACCAATTCCATTCTCCCGACCGATCTGGTAGGTGGCAATCCTCGTGGAATCAGTTCGAAACGCGAGGTAAATCATCTCGAACATGGTTTGTAAATACTCGCGAGGCTCATCTGTTGTGAGTTCGAGATTGATGGGTTCCCGTTCTAAATTGGGTAAAGGAGCATCGAGCCACTTTCTAGCTTTTTCAACCTTGAGCTCCGCCTGACGAACTGACTCCATATACTCGTCTAAGTTCTTGCGATCTTCTGCAGAGAGATAATGCTTCAGCGTCGCTGCGTCCAAAAGTACTTCGTCCATCGCGCTACGACTCATTGCCAATCGCTTTGCTGATTGCGAATCAGTCTTCACAAACAGCATATCGAAAATCTGCTTGGGCCTGTGTTCTGCAGGAATTGGTCGTCCATTCTTATCGAACGAAATCGTGTGTGTCCCTCGGGCTGTTCCCGTGCCACCGTCGGTGGACATAACGAGAGACGAGAATCTCGTTTGGTCGCCGATGTGACTGGCATACACTTGGTCTAGTGAAATCGTATTCGCGTAGTCTCGATCCCCATCTCCGGTTGGAGCGGCCGTAAGAAACTGATCGGCGTTGTTATGCCCGTGCACGTTTCTTGCTGCAATGTGAGAAAAGCCGGATAGTACGGTCAGTTCGTTGCGCAAAGGGGCCAAGGTCTCCATGCATTTGGAAAATGTGAAGTCGTTGCCATTGCCATGCGGAAACCAAGCCCAATCTTGATAGGCAGGATCGTTCGGGAGTGGCATTGGAACGCCGTCAGGAAAATAGAAGCATCCTAGTCTTCGAGGATTGGATACTTCACCACCGCGGGAGGTCCTATGAAGCGATCCCATCATGGGAATCGCGAGCGCTAAACCAGTTCCTCTCAGGAACCGGCGACGGTCAATTCGGTTAAGATTTATCGGCATGGCATTTCCTTACAAGCTTGTCTTATCTTCTAAATGGTAACTTGTTTATCGGCTTCGGAACAATTCGCTGCATACGATTTCCGTCACCATGGTCTGAAGGCCGTCACCCTTCAGTCGTGCTTGGGATGTGATTCGTTCGATGTCGGCTCGGTCTGCGAATTTGATGGGTCGGCCCAAGGCATAGGTGGACAGTTTGTGGACCATGGCTCGCACGAACTGATCCTGTCGATTCTCCAGCAGGAACAGCTTTAAACCGGCGATACCATCCAGCGTTTGTTCGTTGTAGAGCTTACTTGAAGCGTCGACAGGCTTGCCGTTGACTTGTTCTCTCCAGCGGCCTAGTGCATCGTAGTTTTCGAACGCAATTCCCCATGGATCTATTTTCATGTGGCATGCCATACAGGCAGGGTGATTGCGATGATCCTCGATTCGTTCCTTTAACGTCATTTTGGCGATCTCAGGGTTCGCTAAATCAATTTGCGGAACAGCAGGTGGCGGAGGCGGGGGCGGATCATTCAGCAAACTTTCCAGGACCCATTTGCCACGCTTTAAGGGATGAGAGTCTGGATAGTCCGAATTCATCGCAAGCAATCCGGCCTGCGTTAACAAGCCGCCGCGCCGAATGTCGCTTGAGTCTAAAGAAATTCGCCGGAAATGGTTTCCGTAAACGCCATCGATTCCATAGTGCCTCGCCAAACGTTCATTTGCGACCGTGTAATCGTTGTGCAAAAAATCCAACACGCTCGCATCAGAACGTAAGATTTCTCGAAACAGCTCCACTGGCTCTTGTCGCATGGCTTGTTTCAATAGCGGATCAAATCCAGGGACATTCTGTTGAATATTAAGAAAGTCGAGAAGCTCCATGTTGAGCCATTGCGATACAAAGTGGTCTGCGAAGCGTTTGGATTTCGGGTCCGCGAGCATCCGGGCTACTTGAGCCTTTAGCTCGTCTGTTGTACCGAGAGATCCATCACGTGCTTTTTGCAGTAGTTCGTCGTCTGGGATGCTGCTCCAGAGAAACAATGCTAGACGAGTCGCAAGATCTTGGTTTGGGATCATTTCGCGAGTTACTGATTCCGCTTTGCTTTCTGTCCGTTGACTTCCATCGGATCGATCGGGAACGACATAAAGAAAATGAGGCGACGCTAAGACCGATGCGAGAATCTCGAGAGCTGCAGATTCCATGCTCTCGGAATCAGGTCGAATCTCGGTATATCTCTTTATCTTTTGTGCGATTTCATCACTGGAGATTGGGCGACGCCAAGCTCTCTCCATGAACTTGGAAAAGACGCGGTTCACATAGTCCAATTCCAGTTCGTTTGCTTCCCGACTTGGAAAGATGTTCGTGTGAGATGGGGGTGGCCACTGATCAAATACGGGAGATTGCACCTCGACGTAGTCAATTTGGATGTCGTTCGTTGAAGCGGAGCTGTTCATCAAACGAATATATTCTGAGGGGCTAGGCATAGCACCCATGGGCGAATCACCTCGAACCGAGTTGCGAGGATAGATTTCGCCGAGTTCAATCTCCCATTCGTAGTATTCCGGAGCGTCCGTTGTCGATGCGATTTCCCAATCGTGTCGGCCTACGGGAAGCAGGGCGCGTCCCTCATTGCTCGCTTGCCAGCCAAAGTAGAGCTGTAAACTTGGAGGATTGTCTTTCTTCGAGTCGGTTCGCGAAGCCCGAACTCGGACCCGCATCGGGCCTTGGTCGGGAAGCTGGTCACCAAGCTCGATATTGATCCATTGGCCGGCGGGTAAGATCGCGATGTGATCGAATCCATTGGGTCGTTTTGGAAAAGAGTTGCTGGGCAAGTTTGCGTACTTCGCTTCGTCGTAATCCCATCCTGCGACTACGGTACGGCCATTGGTCAAATCTCTGAAAAAGCTGCGAGAGTGAGAATGCTGGAACTTCTTCTCCAATTTTTTTAGTGCATCCTCAAGCTTATCCGGGGTTTCCTTTAACTCCTGTTTTATCTTCGCTTCCGCTTCTTTTTGCTTCGCCCATTCCAGTCTGGAAACGTCCGTCATCGAGATACCCCAGTAAAGGGATTTCGGTTTTGGACCCAAATGGATCGCTCGAGTCAAAGCTGCGTGTGCGGATCGATAGTAGGTTTCGAACTGGGTCACCGACATATGCAAATACGCCGAACTGTTTTGGAAGCCATCTTCTGAGTTTGCTTCTGGGGGAAGATCCTTTGCGAAATCCCATGGGAGCCCCAACATGTCCTGAAGCGCATAGTTGTATTCGTAGCGAGTCATTCGTCGGAAGGACGAATGGACTGCAGAATTGCGTTTTGCAATCGAAGCCGCTTGCAACTCATGCGAAAGCCATTCGACAACTTTCTTTCTCTCTTCATCCGAGATATTTGAGCTGTCTGGAGGTGGCATTTCTCCTTTACTGACTACCGCAAAGATCTCGTTCCACCAATCCACATCACCACCGGTATGCAGATTCGGATCAAGAGCATCGATTCGAATGTTGCCTTGTGGATCGTCAGCACCGTGGCAATCGATACAGGCTTTCTTGAAGATCGGCTCAATCGCGGTCTTAAACTCTTCGAGCTTCGGTTCAGGAGGAGCCTCAGGACCTGCGTTGTTTGCGAGGAAGATATTTTGCGAAGATCCATACTGAGAACGATTGATTCCCGTACGCTTGAGCTCACCAAGCCTCGCGACCGAAGAGTCATTTGCTTCGACGGTGTTCCTTCCCGCGATGGGTTCTTCGGTTGGAGCGATTATCTCTTCCGTTGCCAGCGACGAATGGAAGAATGTTGTCGGCAATAAGCATAACACTACCAATACTCTCGCAAGCGAATCCATCACAGCCCTGTTCATCAAGTACCCCAA